>DAOWMJ010000238.1 GCA_030643145.1 Candidatus Latescibacterota bacterium
GGCTTCTCCCCTGTTGACAACACTAGCCGTAACAATAAAGTTCTGTTCTGTTGAAATTGTGTCATCAACCGCCCCCGCGGGTGATGTTATTTCAATGCTGCATGCAAGCTCCGCCGCATCCTGTATTTGAAGATTTTCAACAGATTCAAGCGCCTGTATCGGAGGAATATTTTCACCTGTACTAACCGATACTGCTTTTATTATGGAAGCTGAGAGAATTTCAACTCCGGCAGTGGAAGAGCTCGTAACATCAAATACAAATGTGCCCTGCGTTCCTGTTTCGAGCTGCGGACAACTGTCAGCCACACTTATTACTGAAGTGCCGTCTGTCACAAGGGATACATCAATACTATCGAGATCATCGCCCCCTGTATTCTCAATCCAAACCGTTATATTAAATTCCTGTGAGATATTCACAATGGAGGTGTTCAAAATCCCGCCGTTATTCGGAGCATCACTTTCAACTGAAATTATCCTCAGCCCCGAAGGTTCCCTTACAATTACCGTAGAATCGCCACTCGCCATTGTTTGCGTCGAATCCGGATTATTCTCATCGATCCAATCCAACAATAAATTTACCGAAACAGTGCCTGTATCAACTCCGGTAGATGATATCTGATATTCAAGTGAATCAATCCCGCCACCCGCCATAGTAAGACCGGAAGCGCCTGAGGCAAAACCACCCGGCGCAATCACAAGATAATCGGTTAACTGACTGGAGTTTTTAAAGAAACTGATATTATCACTAGCTGGCTGATTTAGAGTAACCGGAGCCTCTCCCGTATTCCGGACAACAGCCGTCACATACCAGTCAACTGTCTGTCCCGCTGTCAGATATCCCTGTGATGGAATAACACTTGTTATATCAAGCGCCCCCGGGTTTTGTATTTCAACGGTCGCGGTGCTGTCAACCGCTTCTGAAAATATAACAATGTCACTTTGTCCGGAATTTGTGTCAACGGCAGATTCCAGCGCCACAGATAATATTTCCGTGACCGCTACGGAAGAAGCCCTGACATAAAATGTGTCTTCAGCAACCTGCCCCCCTGCCAGAAGCGCAAAATAATGGATGGGGTTTTCGATAAAGGAAGCTCCGTCTCCGGATAAAGAAACCCTGATGTTCTCGGCGGCCGCAGTTCCACTGTTTTCAACCCGAAGTATAACGGGGAAATATTGCTCGCAATTTACAAAAGGAGAACGGGGGGCGGTATTTTCAAGTGAAAGAATTGACAGATTCGCCTGAGTCTGTATCTCAACATTCCCATACCCTGTATGTTCAATGCCGGAATCAAAACTCATAAATTGTAACCTGTTATCCTCAAATATGCCGACACGGCTGTATATCTCCATATCCTCAGTGACGGTTACCTCCGGAGATGGAGTAACACTGAATACAAGATGTCCCGATTCTCCTTCAGCCAGCGCGAGTCCGCCTCCGGAAAATCCAGAGGGCGGAGAGGGTACTGAAAGATTATAATCACCGTATATATAAGTGCTATCCATACAAAGGGTTATATTTGCTTCGCCCTGATTTTCAACAAGCAGGTCAACTTCCCAGGCTGAGGTTTGTCCTGATGTAATAGCATCCTGGCTTACAGAAGTTGCGATAACAGCGATAACTGCTGGTTCCTGAACAATAACGTACCCTCCCCCTCCGGTAAATGTATCATCAGTTATTATATTACCGCTATTCACATCACTTGCGGATACGTGAGCGCTTATTATCGCTGTGCCGGTTGATGAACCTGTCGATGTAATCCGGAATAAAAGAGTATCTATCTGATTCCCGGCAAGAATAGTAGTTCCGGCTTCCTGAAGACTCTCAGGGCTAACGATCGTGTATTCTCCTGTACAGTCACCTAACCCGGCAATACTAAAAGTCAAGTATGTATTCGAGGGGGAAAGGTCGATATCTACTGATGCTTCACCGGTATTATGAACAACCATTCGAGCATCCCAGACGGGCTGCAAAGATGCCGTCACACTTTGTGGATTTTCGACACTGGTAATACTTAAACGGGGAGCCGCTTCAACTTCCACACTATCTGAAGCAGAAGAAAGGTTTGTTTCAAAAGTATTTCCATTTTCCACACCCTCAAGATGGATCATAAGCATGTAGGGGCCAGCCTCGATGGAAGTATCAATCCTGCTATTCTCAAATCTAAGGATAATATTTTCTCCCCCTGGAAGTGTCTTCTGTGATGTGGGCAAGAGATAAGCCTTAAAACTATCTTCATCCGCGTCGGCGAATGACAAATATGTACTTGAAGGGTGAAGCTCCAGAGTGGAATGTTCATTATCTAAACTCGATATTCCCAATTCCACGGATATTTCGGTTCCTCCGCTCGCGGATAGAGGAGAAAGACTGGATATCATATATTCCGGAGCAGACTGAATTTCAAATTTAACTGAATCAGCGGACGTAACCCCTCCAGGGTAAGTATAAACAGTACTACCGCTATTAATCTCGCTTCCAAGGACCGATCCCGTAAGAAGCCGTTTGCCTGGAAGCACAGACCCTGTTGTTGTCACAACAAAACGTAAAACCCCCGATTCGCCAGCCTGAAGAAATACTCCGCCGCTTAAAAGCTCCAGGGGATAATCAAATACAAAATCGCTTCCTCCCTGGATAATTACTCTTGTCGAATCATGATCGGCAAGATCAAGAATTAGATCCGATCCCCCTGAATTAACCAAATTTACATCTATCGCCCAATCGTTGGACTGTCCGATCGTCACCGGATCCTGTAAGGCCTGGAATCCCGTAATCTCGAGTAGGGCTGGTTCCTGAATTAAAACATTCTCCTCGATAGCCGGGGCGCCCTGTATAGGAGATATAGTACGGGAACTATTTATTTCCGTAGCAGTCCCGCTGAAATTAACAGTACAATTTCCACTTATACTACCCGTCAAGTCTATCATAAAGTGAAGAGTATCAGAGGAATTTCCACGTAATATTGTATCTCCAGATACAAAACCGGCAGGTTCAATAACCTGGAAATCATTCGACGTCGAAAAGGAAAGGTGTGTAGCGGTAGAATCAAAATCAAAGTTAATATCCGATTCACCTTCGTTAGCGACAACAACATCAACAACCCAGTTTTTGCTTTGA
>DAOWMJ010000061.1 GCA_030643145.1 Candidatus Latescibacterota bacterium
AGGATAAAAAATGCTTATGATTACATTTTTAAAATCAAGGATCCGAAAGAAACATTGAGAACCATTTCTGAAGCTGTTACCAGAAAGGTTGTAGGCGACAGGACGGTAACAGGGGTGCTTACCACTGAAAGGGTTGAGATAGCGCAAGATATTCAAGTGAAGCTTCAAAAGCTGCTTGATTATTTTGAATCGGGAATCCACATTGTAACATTCAAATTTCAGAATGTGAATCCTCCTGAACCTGTAAAACCAGCATTTAACGATGTAAACAGCGCGAAACAGGATAAGGAAAAAATGATTAATCAAGCTTGGGAGGGTTACAACAACAGGATACCCCGTGCGAAAGGAGAAGCCAGGCAGCTTATATCTGAAGCCGAGGGTTATGCTCTTAAAAGGGTAAACAGGGCACAGGGAGATGTTGCTCTATTCAGGAATGTTTATCGGGAATACAGGAAAGCGCCCGGCGTTACAAGACGGCGGCTTTATCTTGAGGCGATGAATGAGATTCTTCCAAAGATTGAACAGATATATATTGTCGATGAAGAACAAAAGGGTATTTTACCGCTGCTTAATCTTGGCGAAAATATCAAAGGAGGTGATGGGCGATGAAAAAGAATGCATTTATTCCTATAGTAGTAGTTTGTATACTTGTTCTTATTATTATTAACAGTACATTTTACAGGTTGCAAGAATTTGAACAGGGTATAATCACGCAGTTCGGTAAACCGATCGGAGGAGCAATCATTGATCCCGGATTGCATATAAAGACACCATTTATTCAGCAGCTTCACAGGTTTGAAAAGAGGATTCTAATTTGGGATGGGGACGCTAATCAAATACCAACGTCAGACAAAAGATATATCTGGCTTGACGCTACGGCCAGGTGGAAAATAGTTGATCCGCTGAAGTTTTATCAGTCTGTCGGAAATGAAACAGGGATACTATCAAGACTTGACGATATAATTGATTCATCTTCAAGAGATGTTATCTCCGCTCACAAGCTTATTGAAATTGTAAGGAACACAAACACTATATTAGAAAAGCAGGGACAAGATTCAACAATCAGGGCTGGTAATCTGGAGGAAATTTCGAAGGGTAGAGATAACCTTAGGATTTTGATACTTGAAAAAGCATCGGAACTTGTTCCGCAATACGGCATTGAACTGATTGATGTTCAGGTCAAAAGGCTTAACTATGTGCAGGAAGTACGTCAAAAGGTATTTGAAAGGATGATTTCCGAACGGCAAAAGATTGCCGCAATGTACCGCTCAGAGGGGAAAGGGAAAAAAGCCGAGATCGATGGGGAGCGAGAGAGGGAATTACAACGGATACAGTCCGAAGCATATAAAAAGGCTCAGAACATTAAAGGAACAGCGGACGCCAAGGCTACGAAAATTTATGCGGAATCCTACGGAAAAGATCCGGAGTTCTATTCTTTTCTTAAAACGCTTGAAATATACAGAACTACAATAGGTGGAAATACGAGGGCTATTCTTACGACCGATAGTGACATTTACAAGTATTTAAAGAAGAGTAAAATAAACTAGGTTAAGCTTTGAAAAAAAGTGTTTCCGCTTTACCGTATAACGCAAATATGCACCGTTGGCTATAAGCAGCGGTGCATATTTGTTGTGTTGAGTTCTTCCCTAATGAGTGTATTTTTTAGGTTTAGTTATTGATGTATAGATTTTGTGTGGAATTCTGTCGCAATACGTTTATTTTTTATATAAATTACAGTAATTGCTAATTGACTGTAGTCGTAAGAAAAGGAGAATGGATGCCAACCATCAATAAGGACTGTTTTATAAAAATCCCTTTTTTTCTCTGCGGGATTATAATTTATGCCTTTCTGGCTCCTGCTTTTCTCCATGCCGCGAATAGTTCTGACCTGAACTGGCGTACAATTCGCACTGAACATTTCGAAATACATTATCACGACGGTGAAGAGCAGAGTGCAGCACAGGTGGCTTTGATTGCTGAAGAAATTTATGATCCTGTAACAGATTTTTATAATTACAAAATTGACAAAGTACACATTAATTTGATGGATATATCTGACCATCCGGGGGGGGCGGCTTATTACTATCAGAATAGAATCAATATAGATGTTTCAGCGTACGAATTTGCCTTGCGGGGAACGGCGAATTGGCTTAGAAACGTAACCACACACGAATTCACTCACCTCGTATCGATACAAAAGGGAATGAAGATGCCGAGAAGTATCCCCTCTGTCTATTTTCAGATTATTAATTTTGAAAGAGAAAAAAGACCGGATGTTATTACAGGGTATCCTAACTTTTTTTTAACTGTTCCATTCGCCGGTGTGCTTTTTCCAAACTGGTTCGCGGAGGGAGTCGCTCAGTCTCAAGTCACTTTGGCCCGAAGTGATATCTGGGATTCTCACAGAGATATGATCCTGAGGACCGCGGTTCTTAATGACAAACTTTTAACAATTGATGAAATGGGTGTATTTGGGAAAAATTCTCTAAATTCTGAATTATTGTACAATCAGGGATTTTCATTGGTTAATTTCATCTCAAGAAAATATGGAAGAGAAAAGATTCAAAAACTTGTTGAAGAACAATCGAGAATTTACAGAATGAAATTCGACGGCGCGTGCAGGGATGTGCTGGGAATTTCCGACGATAGACTGTACAGCCTGTGGAAAGAAGAGATCAAGAAAGAATATGAAGTCATCAAGATGGAAATTAGCAAAACCCAATCAGCCGGAGAGCAAATCGCCGGAGAGGGTTTTCTTAATTTATACCCTATTTCAGATAAGAAAGGGGGAGTTTATTTTCTTTCCAACAGGGGGCGTGATTTTTCCGCGTTAGATCTGGTTCATATGAATAATTCAAATCGGATTTCAGTTATAGCGAAGGGTGTTACATCAAGATTTTCTTTGTCCAGGGATAGGAAACAACTCTGTTATTCGAAAATAACTTCGGATAACGACAAGGGGAATGAATATAACGATCTCTTTATTTACAATATAGAGACTGAAAGGGAGACAAGGCTTACAAAATCTTTAAGAACAACAGATCCTGAATGGTCTCCCGACGATAAATATATCGCTGTTATCCTAACCGCGGATTGTTCTGAGAGGATTGCGATATTAGACATTGAAAAAAAAGAAGGCAGGGAATTATTCAGTGTAACCCCCGGAGTGCAATACTATGATCTTTCGTGGGGCACGCATGGGATATTGGCTTCAAGATTCGATTGTGCCAGCAGGGATATTGTAATCTTCGATCCTGAAAGTGGAAGTATGAAAGAAATCGCCGCCACTTTAGCTGATGAGAGAGATCCGGTATGGGACAAAGATGGAGAAGGGTTCTTTTATTCAAGTGACAGGACGGGAATATTTAATATTTATCATCATACCAGTAGCGATTGTCCGGATATTCTTGTAACAAATGTTCTTGGTGGGGCTTTCGCGCCGGATCTCTTCGAGGATACTATTTTTTATCACAGTTATGAAAAAGACGGTTATAAAATCAGCAGAATAACCGGTTGGGAATCAGCTCTTCCCGGTATAACCGAATGCTTGATAGATTCAACGCTTATAGCCGAAAGGAAACGATTTATTTCCAACAAGAAGAACAATCAACAAAAGGAGTTTTCTAAACGAAGAAAAGAGATATTACAGATTATCAAAGAGAATAGAGAAACTGGATCAACTTTTAATACCGAGTACACACAGTTATATCTGTTTCCCCGTATTATGATTTATGAAAAAAAACCGAGGGCGGGTTTTACGATGCAGTATGGTGATATTCTTGACAGGCAATCCTTACTGGCTTCAACATCTATTAACAAGGATGGAGAATATGATTTAGCGCTGGGGTTCAATCTCCAAACGAGGCGCCATCTCCCGACATTCAGTTTAGAATTTTACAGAAGCAGAAAGTATTATAATTACTATAATTTAAGAGAGGGTAATGTCGATGTAAGATACGATCTTTGGGACGCCTTCTTTACATTAAGTCATGAATTTTCTCCAACAACGGCTTTTAGACGGAATGAATTGATGCTGCGTTATAATTACGGGGAGTACGGGTTAAATATAAATGCCTGGGATCAGTATAGTTTTGAACTGGGCTGGAGTTACTACAAGGGAAGTGAATTTTCTCTCTTTTACGCATTTTCCGATATAAAATCGGGTGTAAATGCCGATATTAATCCGAGAAGAGGCAGGAAAATATTTCTTGAAGCTACAAGGGCATACAACAAACTCTTTGCCGGTGAATTCCAGTATATGTTCATGCCTGACTATGCTGATAATATTTTCGGTAGATACATTTTATTATATGAAGAATTTATACCGGTGCCGTTCTTTGAAAGCGCGATTTCTCTTTACGCCAGAGTTGGAGTAGTTGATAATGCTGTCGATGATTTCTTTAATCTTTTCCTTGGAAGTAGAGATGGACTTAGAGGATATTCCTATTACAGCTTTGGCGGAAAAAAGATAGCGATGGGAAGAATTACATACCGGTTTCCGTTGATGAAAAATATTAACAAACAATTCCTGTTTACATATCTTGGATCGTTCTATGGTGGACTTTTCGCGGAAGCGGGTAACGCGTGGAATGAGGACAAGATAGATATTGATAATCATAAGGCCGATATAGGGTTTGAGATTAGAGGGAAGGGTTTTAATTTCTACAATTATCCTCTGGCGATCTCATTTGAAGCGGCATACGGTCTTGACGATATTAAATACAGGGATCCTTTTACTGAAACAATTACACTCTACGAGGGGAGATCCTGGAAATATTATGGATCTGTTTCTTACGGTTTTTAGGAGGAATTTTTAGAATTATGCAAGTTAAGGTTGCCGGATTCAATATCGATTCCACTCTTATCGGTGAAATAAGAGGTAAAAGTGAATCTTTTACACCGGAGGTTATTTCGGCTTCTTACGCGAGAATTAGCAGGGATCCGCGAGACATAGGCCAGATAAGGAAAGAAGCAAGAGAGGCTGTAAAGAAAGCCAGAATTTCCAATGAGAAGATTATATTCGGCCTCGGGCATTCTTCGGTTGCCGAACACGCGGTCTTTAATTTTGATATCATGGGTATATCTCGGTTGGCTGTTGAAGAGTTGGAAAGTTTCAGACTTGCGTCGTTCACCGAGAAATCACAGCGATATATAAAAATCGGTAAAGATATCATTCTTCCGAAAGAAATTGAAGATTGTGGCTTAGAGAGCCAGTTCAACGACCTTATGAAATTTCTTTCGGATGAATACAATAATTTGTACTTAAAGATGTTGGATAATAAGGAAGATGAAAGTGTTGCCAAGGAAGATTCGCGTTACCTTTTACCTCTAGCGGTAACAGCGCAGCTCGGAATGACGGTAAACGCGAGAGAACTAGAGTATATGATAAGCAGGCTTGCTTCTCACAAACTCGAGGAATTAAATGAACTAGCGGAAAAACTGAGTAAAATAGCGAGGGGAATTGCTCCATCTCTTGTTCGCTACCCTGAAGCAGCGGATTATTTTTCAAATAAGTTTGAAACACGAAATAAATTAGGCGGAATGACGAACAAAATTGTTTCTGATGATAAAAGTGAAGAGGTTAAATTACTTTCTGATACAGAGGATTGTGATAATTTGCTTGTAGCGGCATTACTTTTTTCTTCCGGTAAGATCGGAATTAAAGATGCCAGAACTGCGGCTTTGAGAATGAGCGTTAAAGAGAAAATTGATATTGTAAGAAATACAATGGAAGATATGCAGCTCTATGATTCTGTATGGCGGGAATTTGAACACGTACACCTTTTATTTGAGGTTATTGTATCGGCATCATGTTTCGCTCAACTTAAAAGGCACAGGATGACCACAATTACTGTCCAGCCGTATTCCCAGCAACTGGGTGTGAAAATACCCGAATCGGTAAAGAGGTGTGGCGCTGTTAAAGAATTTGAAAAAGCTGCTGAAATGTCAAGCAGGCTATATAAAGAAATCAGAAAAGAGAAGAATTTTGCTGCGGATTACGTCATGCTTAACGCAAGTAGGCGAAGAGTTCTTTTTGATATAAACCTGCGTGAACTCTACCATTTTTCGAGGTTAAGAAGCGACAAACACGCGCAGTGGGAAATTAGAACGCTGTCCGAGAAAATGTGTAAAATGGTTAAAAGAAAATTGCCGGTAGGCGCAATACTCCTTGGCGGTAAAGATTCTTTCAGCGAGATGAAAAATAGCCTGCAATGAACTCATCTGATGATAAAACAGACCGGCTCATCTGAAAAATAATAACCCGCTACTTGTTTCCATGGTCATATTCCGAAAATGATATTTTCACTATTACCCTGGGAGGGGATAGGGTATCTTTTCTCTCTATAGTAAAAGCTGTTGGAGTTTAAAAAGACTTGACAGAAAATTTGTTTGCTGTCTATTGTGTAAAGGATTGGGTTCCGGAACAAAACACCAGAGATTAAACTTAAAAACCGGAAGTGTTTGACGGTTATAGGATTCGGCGAAAAGGAGGATGTTATGAAGAACGTTATATTTATCCTGATGTGTATCTCTATCCTGTTAGTAGGGTGTGGTTCAGAAGCGCCTGACAAAAGTACCATGGGGGAGGATGGAGGAGACCTTCCTGATTGGGTTTTAAATCCAAAACAGGTTGATTCAGAAAAAACTATTTATGGAGTTGGTATAGTTTCAGGGGTAAAGAACAAAGCTCTTGCCATTAAAACTGCTGAGAACAGGGCAATATCAAGCATCGCCCGGGTATTTAGGGTAGAAATAGAAGCAATGATGGAGGACTATGCGTCTTCAACACTCTCTGGTGATTTAAACTCAAGTGAAGAGCAGAATATCACAAATGTTCAAAGAACTTTAATTGATCAAAACCTTAGCGGAGTAGTAGTCGTTAACAGATTTGTAGATGAAGACGGAAGTGTTTATGTTCGCGCAAAACTCGATTTTGAAACCTTCGAGGAAAATCTTGAAAAACTGAACACAATTGATTTAAAGATGAAAGAATATGTCAAAAAGAATGCCGGGGAAGCCTTCGGGAGGCTTGACGCTCAACTACAAAAAGAAGACTAATTTTCAAAGGAGTGAGGATGAAGAAGAAATTGTTTTACTTGCCGGTATTTTGCGCGCTTATTGTTTTTCTTGGAGGGTGTGGCGGCCCATCGGTTAATGTTACAAGAACCGAGGCGGATACGGTTACCGATCTCAGTGGTAATTGGAACGACACTGATTCCAGGGTTGTTTCCGAAGAGATGATTACGGATTGCCTTTCAAGACCATGGCTTGGAGAATTTACAGGCAAGAATGGGAAAAAGCCAGTTGTTATAGTTAGTAATATAAGAAATAAAACAACAGAACACATTGCGACACAAACTTTCATTAATGATCTTCAGCGTGAGTTAATTAACAGCGGGAAAGTATCATTCGTCGCTGAAAAGGATATCAGAGAGGCATTAAGAGACGAAAAGTATGATCAGTCGATGAATGCTTCCGCCGAAACGATGAAGGAGATGGGCAGAGAAGTGGGAGCAGACTTTATGCTTTTCGGTTCAATTAATTCGATTATCGACCAAATAGATCGTACAAAGGCAAAGTTTTACCAGATCGATCTTGAGCTGATCGCTATTGAAACAAATGAAAAGGTATGGATAGGCCAGAAGAAGATTAAGAAAATAGTCGAAAGGAAAAAATACAGATTTTAGATAACCGGAGTTTGATCTGATAATTATTATGAAGCGTTATTCCAAGTGTCTAATATTTTCGTTCGTTATGTTTTCTTTGTTAGTGGGATGCGCGTCTACACTTAGAAAAGAAATGGAAGTAGATTTCTTTCTTCCCAGAGGTGATTTCCCTGGAGCAATTAAAGATCTTGAGGGCAATAGAGAGGTATTTGGCGCTAAAAACAGGTTGTTGTATCTGTTAAATTCAGGTGCGATTCATTTCTACTCCGATAATTTCGCTGAAAGTAATAAATATTTTTCTGAAGCGAATATCTTTTCCGAAGAATTATATACTAAAAGCATTTCAAATGAGACTGCTGGTTTGATAAATCCTAATGTGGTTCCGTATTATGGCGAGGATTATGAAAATATCTTAATAAACGTCTTTATGGCGCTGAATTTTATAAAACTGGGAATGATGGAAGACGCTGGAGTTGAAGCAAGGATTATTAATTCAAAACTTGAATTACTTACACAAAAATACGAATCAAAAAACAAATATAAAAATGATGCCTTTGGCAGATACCTTAGCGGAATTATTTATGAGGCGGAGGGAGATATAAACAACGCATACATTTCATACAGACTGGCTTATGAAGCCTATCTTGATTATAAGGAAATGTTTGAGTTTGAAATCCCAGAACAGATTAAAATAGATATATTGCGTTTAGCTCTTAGACTTGGGTTCAAAGATCAATTTAGCGATTACAGAAAAAGGTTCAATATAGAGTCTCCCAACCTACAAAGCGGAAGCGCAGAGATATTGGTAATCGCGATGACGGGACTTGGTCCCTACAAGAGAGAGATCGAAACAAAATTTACATACGCTGATAAGGAGGGGAAAACACATACATTTCAACTTCTGGTTCCCAAACTTGTTGAAAGAGAAAGTGCCATTGGGAGTGTTTCTGTCAGTTGTTCAGTTGATTCGTTAACTATCTTTGAAAGTGCCCATATCATTGAAGATATTACCAAAATTGCTATGAAAAATATGTCTGATAAAATGCCGGGCATTTTAGTAAAAGCCTGGCTTAGGGCCTTTTCCAAAAAAGTGGCTACTGATAAAACAAAAGAGAAGATGAATACAGGCAACGTCATAAGCAATTGGCTTGTTGGCGGGATTACCGATGGTATAGCGGAGAAATTCACTCATGCTGACATAAGGTGCTGGAGAACTTTGCCGTCAAGGATATACTTTAAAAGGATAATGGTTAAACCGGGAAGCTATAATTTAACTATAGAGTTCAGAGATAAGCAAAAAGAATGTATAGAAAAAATAATAAAGAAGGGGATGGAGATTAAGAATGAGAAAAAATATTTTGTTTTCGTTGAAAAATTTATTTAGTTCGAGAATATATTTAATTGTTTTGTTAGGGTTATATCTCAGTGCCTGTTCCGGCGTATACGCGGATAATATTAAATGGGTTGATGAAATTAGTGTTTTCTATCCGGAGAAACTCTTTTTAACAGGGTTAGGGATTGGTGAAACCAAAGAGAAAGCAGACAACAGAGCATTTCAGAATATTTCGAAATCTATTAAATTGCATATTAAAAGTGAAGAATTCTCAAAAGAAGAATATTATCAAAATGACTCGGGGGAAAGCACGCACACATTTAACTATGATGAGAAAATTCAGATAGAGTCGGAAACTGTTCTTGAAAACGCCTCTATCGTAAAGCATGGATATGATTCGAGCAAAGAAATGTATTATTCTCTAGCGGTTTTACGGAAGGACAAATATTCAGATATTCTCTCCAGCAAAATAGAAGAATCGAAAGAGAACGCGAACAGGCTGTTAATAGCTATTGAGAAAGAAGAGTCGAAGGTTATCAAGCTTGGCAATATGTTCAGGCTGCATATGGAATCTGCGATTCAGCAAAATGCTTATGTCGTGCTTCGAACGGTGTCAGATAATTATTCTCTTTATAAACCTAAACCAAATTTGCTTGAAGTTCAGAGAATGATCGACCGATTTCTCCTTAATGAGTTTGTTTTTTCTCTCAAAATTAGTGGAGATATGGCAGATGAAATCAAAATGATTATGGGAGATGTTTTGACGACGAAGGGGTATTATATTTCTACAGACTCGGGGAAAGAGCCTGATGTTATAATAAAGGGGAATATGCGGATTAGAAAAATGCCGGCGAGAAGGGGTAGATGGGTAATCCTGAGCTGGAAATTTGATTTAAGCTTTATCGAAAGTAGG
>DAOWMJ010000128.1 GCA_030643145.1 Candidatus Latescibacterota bacterium
AACAACGGAGCGACACGACAGGAAGTAGTTGAAGTGATCCTGCAGATGACAGTATATGCCGGGTTCCCTGTGGCGCTGAACGCGCTATATACAGCCCGGGAAATATTCGCGAGCCGTGATCTAAAAGGGGAAAAATGACGCCCCTCGCGTTTCGGGTGTCTTCTCCATTATACCTCGCACTTTTCTCTGTTCCATAGGTCAAATTGTACCAATTAGCCCATTTTAAAATAAGCAAATTTTAACGGTTTGTTACTTTTTCAACAGAACCTAAATAATATATTATTATTAAAATATAATTGAATCACGCGGAAATTTTTGGGGAAACTCCAAATACTTTGGAGGTTGACTTATTTCCAGCGCTCGAGTAGATTTTATTGGAAACCGGTAACATCGCTCAATTCCATATCGCGCTGGCTTTAATTATTAAGGAATGGGCATACTCTGAATATTCACTTTCCTCTCAACGGGAAACGGCCGCTATGACCAACAAACAAATTGGAGATTACAATGTTCTGAAGCAAATAGGCGCCGGGGGGATGGCAAAGGTATATCTGGCGGTCCACAAGGACGTGCCAAACTTGAAAGTGGTTTTAAAGGTTCTTTCCGATCCGCGCCAGGGCGAACGTTTCAAGCAGGAAGCCGACAAACTGGCACTTCTGGACAAACACCCCAATATCTGCAAGATCAAACATTTTTTCAACCATGGCGACGAACTGGCAATCGTCATGGAATACATCGAGGGACAGTCACTGAAAGAAATGCTCGAGGAAAAGGGCAAACTGTCCATTCCGGAAGCGCTTGACATAACCTGCAACATCATTTCCGCCCTGGAGCCCGCCCATAAGCAGGGAATATATCATCGGGATATCAAGCCCGGCAACATAATGTTCAAAGAATCGGGCCAGATTAAAATAATCGACTTCGGAATAGCCAAAGCCGAAACCGACCCCAGCTTGACCATTGCGGGATCCAGCACCGGAACCCCGGACTATATGGCCCCGGAGCAGTTCGACGCCTCCAAGGATATCGACTATTCCAAATCGGACATCTACGCGTTGGGCACCATGCTGTTCAGAATGCTGACCGGCGAGCTGCCCTTCAAAGGCGACAATGAATTCGTCCTGCGGGACTTGAAGTTGTTCGAAACACCCCCCAAACCATCCAAACTAAACAAAAAAATAAGCAGGGGCCTGGACAATATTATCCTCAAATCGATTGACAGCGAACCGAAAAAGAGATTCAATTCGGTGGGCGAGATAAGAGAGAAGCTCAAGGAAATCTACGACACATGCAAAATCGAAGAGCCCTTCACGTCCATCAGAGAGCCGGGGAAAACAGGAGGGGCCAAACCCAGGCGGCCAAAAGGTAAGCCAAAGATCTTATACTTGGCGATCGCCGCGGTACTTACTGCCGTCGCCGTCTACCTGGTGTTTATCCGGACTGCTCCTCCCGGGCAGGGGACCCTTGACATTAACATAACTCCGGCCGGCGACCTCTACGTCGATAACAAATTGATTGGTTTATCGACAAGTGCGCAAAGCTTATCACTCGAACCGGGCAGGCACATCATCCGGGTTGAAAATGAGAGAGCCGTCGATACAAGGGAATTTGCCGATACTATTCAGCTGGCGGCTAATAAGGAGCTGGTAAGAGATTATGTTTTTAAATTGCCGGCGCCAGAAACTGTATCCGGGGGAGAAACAGCGGATCGTGTTTCCCGGAGGGGGCGCGACGAATCGAGCCAGAATCACAGTACGGACACCAAGCCTCCGGTCGAAAAACCCCGCGGCTTCCTGGTGGTCGGCTCGAGGCCCCGCGGCGGGGAAATATACATAAACGGAGTGCTGCAGAAGGATAAAACCCCCTACACATTCGAATTGTCCCCGGGAAAATACACCGTCAATGTGGTAATTCATAAAAACGGCAAAACATTCGAGCGCCTTTACCATCTTACGATAAAAAGCGGCGGGAGAGAAAAAGTATTGTTTAAACCTCTGGAGTAGTATACAATTATACTATTAGATCTGCTTAAACAAAAATCAAGGGGGAACTGAAATGAGCGGTAAGAATATTATTTTAGCAATTGTCTCACTCGTGGTCCTTTCGCTGTTAGTCTCTACGCCACTGATATCCACTTCCAACGAGACAGACGATGTAATTGCCGACAGACTGGCCGAAGCGATAAACCTTTACAGTGAACTGGAATTCGAGAAGGGGCTGGTAATAACCGACGAGCTGTTTGCCAAGGAAAATTTGTCCGCCACCGACAGCATAGCCATCTATGAAGTCAAAAGCATCATAACCTACGCCATGGGGATTAAATTCAAGCGAAAGGCATTCGCCTATCTCAGTCGCATCTCCGATATAGGCCACTGCCTGATTCATCTGCCCAGGGAAGTCTGGCCTAGCGAGCTAAGGGACAAGTGGTATCATCTATGCAAAAAGAATAACATGCTATCCTGCCCTATAGAAAGTGAATCGAAGATTCAAACCATAGCCATTATGGAATTCGACAACTACTCGGTGGGCAAATATCAGAAGGAGCTGGGAGCCCTGAGTAAGGGGCTGGCGGACTTTTTCGAATACGACTTTTCCCGGTTTTCCGACTTAAAGGTAGTGGAGAGGGACAAGCTCGACTTTATCCTTCGGGAACTGAAACTGGTGGAAGAGGGCAAGATCGACAAATCCACCGCCGTAGAGGTGGGTAAGCTGCTGGGCGCCCAGATGATGGTGTTCGGCAGTATCACCCAGATAAACGGCAATAATGCCGTTATGTTGGCCCGCGCCGTGGATGTAGAAACCTCCGAGATCATCGCCATAGCTGAGAAAAGAGGAAAACCCAACTTCGTTAAAATGGAAAAAGCGCTTGTAAAGGATATTGCCAGACAGTTGGATATTCTGCTAACGGATAAAACCGCCGAACTTATCGATGAATCCGGGACTAAGGATATGGACGCAGCCAAGCTATATTCTGTTGGCCTGAAATATCTCGACAAATACGAATACGAAAAAGCTTACGATTATTTCAAGAAGGCTTATGCTAAAGACAACAGCTTCATGGAAGCAAAAAATAAAATGGAAGTTTATAAACCGCTTATCGCTAATTCGCCTTAAGAGGCAAGGAGATAGTAATGAGCAAGTATGTTCCGTTAATACTTCTTGTAGTAATTCTTCTGTCCTCCGGTTGCTCACAAAGTTTTTATATGAAGGGCCAAACAGCTTCCCGGGAGGGCGCCTATGAGATAGCTCTAACCAATCTCTACCATGCGGTGGAAGAAAACCCCGAAGATTACAGGCCCTGGCGTGAAATTGGTATAATCTACTACAAAAATGACTTCTTCGGTAAGGCTGAGGAGGCATTCGGAATGTCCAACCGGATCAAACCGAACACTCCCTCCAGTCTCTACCTCGGCCTAATATTCGAACGCGGGAAACAGTTTGAAAAAGCAATTAAACTATACGGCTCGGCCATCAATCTGGAAGGCGATTCCAGCACCAGAGATATGATCCGGGACAGATTGAACGTGTTGATAGACAAAAAACTCGAACAGGACGCCTCCCTGGCTATTCGAAATGAATCCGATATTGACATCCGATCTATCCCCGATAACACAATCGCGGTTATCAACTTCGATGGTTCCTCCCTCCAACCGGAGATGAAACCTCTGGCCCTGGGGATAGCCGAACTTACCGCTACAGACCTGACCAAGATTTCCCAATTGAATGTAGTCGAAAGAATTAAAATAAACGCTATTCTGGACGAACTGAAATTCAGCCAGTCACAATACGCCGACCGGAAATTCGCGCCCCGGGTAGGCCGGCTGCTGGGCAGCCGCAGAATGGTTCTGGGAACCATAACCAGCACTGGCGAAAAAAGTTTCAGAATCGACGGGGCGCTGGTGAATACAGTGGAAGGCAAAACATCCCGAACAAAGGCAACCGAGGGGCAGCTTAAAAAGTTTTTCGGAGTACAGAAGGAGTTCGTCTTCAACTTGATAGACACCCTGGGAATTGAGCTGACCAAAAAAGAACGGGACGCCATAGAGAAAGTTCCCACCGAATCGTTTCTGGCTTTTATGGCGTTCAGCCACGGGCTTTACTATCAACAGCAGGGCATGCATGAGAAGGCCCTGGAATCATTCGGAAAAGCTAAACAGTACGATCCCGGTTTTGGCGAGGCTGCCGGGATGGCAGGAAAGATGGAGTTGAATTTATCGTACGCCCGGGACAAAGATAAAAAAGAATTCGAGCAAAAAATAACTGCCTCCGTGAGTGTTGATGGAATTAAAACCGGCCTGGATAATATCCAGATCATCAACCTTATCAACAGTGGATTTATTCGCGGTATAGACACAAACCTGGATTTCGGCATTATCCCCATCGCTCCCCCCGGCGGAGGCTCTATCAGAAATGGATACGGAGTTATTATAATAGAAGGGAATCTGGATGCGGATTAAAAATATTATACTGTTTTTAATTATTATGCTTTTGCCGTTATCGACATCGTTCGCCCAGATAATATACAATCAGCCACCTTCCAATAATTTTAAAATCTATTATAACACCTGGTCACTGGAGAATTCTCTGACAGACACCCGGGACGATATTTCCCAGAAAACAACTTCGTTGTCCGGCTTTATTCCTCTGAGAGATAATTTCGAAGCCAGATATTACATTATCACCGCTTCCAATAATCTCGAACTGAATAACACCGAGAGCAGACTATCCGGACTCGGTGATTTGAGGGTGCAACTTTCACACTCCTTCTACAAAGACAGGTTGCTTATATCGACGGGGTTGAATCTGCCAACCGGCGCGCAGGAACTCGATACCTGCCAGGAAATACGGGTTATTGAATTTCTCTCCAGAGACTATCTATCTCTTCCCCTGAGACGCTACGGAGAGGGCTTAGGATTTAATCTGCTGACCGGCGGAGCGGCACAAATCGGCCCGCTCAAATGCGGAATAACCGCCGCCTATAGATATACCGGCACATATGAACCGTATATAAACTACGGGGACTACAATCCGGGCAACACATTCTCATTGGGAGCCAATACAAACTTCACCCTTAACACCATAAATTACACCGCCGGCCTTGCCTATCTTATTTCAGGAACCGACCAGCTCGATGATAATAAAGTATACAAACAGGCTCCTCAATTCATCACACTGCTATCCGCTACCTATCTCGAACAATCTTACAGGGCGACACTGGGAGCGAGGATGATTATGAGAGGCCGAAACGCCCGCTACAGCATTACAGACGGCATAATTGAAAGTCAGCTAAAGAAGTACGGCGATGAGTACAATATATTCTTCCAGTTAGATTACACCACTGGAGCCGATTGGAGCTTTACACCCCATGTTGCAATGCGCCATATTTCATCCAGCGAAGAAGCGATGTACAAGTCATCCATCTATAATTTTGGAATGGATATCTCCAGAAAATTCTCCGATCATCTGATCTTAAATGTCGGGGGCATCTATCACAGGGGATCGACAGATCTGGAAGATATTACAATCAGCGGACTTCAGATAACCACCTCCCTGACGTTTACATATTAGAAGGAGATTATAATGAATAGACCGTTTAAATATAAATATTCAATTCTTATTCTCCTTTTTGCTTGTGCTGTATTCGCGGGTTGCTCCGAAAAGATAACCGACGCTACCGGGCAACAAACAGAGTTGATGGTAAACGCTTCCCTCGGCGCTTCTGCTGATCTAAGCCAGATTTCCACCTTCATCCTGACCATAACCGGGCCGGGGATCGTTCAACCCATTAAAACATCGCTGCTGTTCGAAAATGGACTGCTGACCGGCATGGTGCTGGTTCCGGCGGGTCCCGGCCGAACCTTTAGAATCGAAGCCTTCGATGAAACCGGTGAATTGATCTACTCCGGACAAACGGTTGCCGATATAGAACCCAATGAAAGGGTAAAGTTGAACATCGACCTTCATCCACGGGTGCCCATGGTAAAGCTTTCACCCATGTACTACTCCAAGCCCCTGGGATCACTTCTGGCATTCAAGGTGAAGGTATACAACATGAATG
>DAOWMJ010000071.1 GCA_030643145.1 Candidatus Latescibacterota bacterium
GGGCTGTTGAAAGGGGATATGAACCCGGAAGGTTCAGTTTCAATAGGTCTGAAGGACGATGTCCCCGCTGCAGGGGGATGGGATACAGAAGAGTTGAGATGCATTTTATGGCCGATATCTTTGTGCCATGCGAGGAGTGTGAAGGAAAACGGTACAACAAAGATACGCTGGATGTTATGTATAAGGGAAAAGATATCAGTGAGGTTCTGGAACTGACAGTTGATGAGGCGATAATGTTTTTTGACAAGACCCCGAAGCTTGGTGAAAAACTTTGGATATTATCTGAAGTAGGGTTGGGCTATTTGAGGTTGGGACAGCCTTCAAATACACTCTCCGGGGGGGAGTCCCAGAGAATCAAAATTGCCAGGGAACTTTCAGAAGCGAATGATCAGAAGAACGTATATATTATGGATGAACCCACAACTGGGCTGCATATGAGTGATATTGAAAATCTTTTAAAGATCTTTGACCGTCTGGTTGACTTGGGGCACACCCTTGTTGTAATAGAACATAACATGGATGTGATCAGATGGGCAGATTGGGTGATTGATCTTGGTCCGAGTGGGGGTGAAGAAGGAGGTTGGGTTGTGGCAAGTGGATTGCCGGAGGATATAATGCGAGCCGGCAAATCAGAGACTGGTAAATATTTAAGAAAGTATCTTAAGAAAACAGGAAAGGGGAATTAAATGAGAATTTTAGTGACAGGGGGAGCGGGATATATTGGAAGTGTGGTAACAGAATATCTGCTGGACAGGGGGTACCGGGTGATAGTTGTAGACGATCTGTCTACAGGACATAGAGACGCGGTAGACAAAAGGGCGGAATTTGTTAAACAGAATCTGCTTGACGCTGAACCTCTAAGGGAGATTCTGGCAAACGATATTGATGCTGTCTGCCATTTTGCCGCCTTTTCTCGCGTTGGTGAATCGATGACAAATCCTGTCAAGTATTACAGAAACAATGTGGGTGGAGCTCTAGCTTTGCTTGACTCAATGAAGAGAACGGGAGTCCGTTTTTTCCTTTTTTCATCCACGGCTGCTGTCTATGGTGAACCTGAGGAAATACCTATAACGGAGGACTCTCGGCTCAATCCCGTAAACCCATACGGTAACACGAAATATGCCATCGAGAGGCTTCTTGAGGATTGTTCTTCCGCGTGGGGGCTGAAATCCCTTTCCTTGCGATATTTTAATGCCGCGGGAGCAAGTGAACTTCACGGGGAGGATCACAGGCCGGAATCTCACCTGATTCCTCTGGTATTGGATGCTGTAGAGGGGAAAAGGGATGAACTGGTAGTCTTTGGGGATGATTACCCGACAGAGGATGGAACATGTATTCGGGATTATATTCATGTAAGGGATCTTGCGACCGCGCATATTCTCGGATTGGAAAAGCTTGCTGATGGATACTCGGGGGCATTGAATCTTGGGAGTGGCAGGGGATTTTCAGTTCTCGAAATAATTGAGGCTGTGTCAAGAGTAACGGGGGAAAAAGTACCTTACACGGTTGGAAAGAGGCGCACCGGGGATCCGGTTTCTCTTGTTGCGTCGTCGGAAAAAGCCGCATCGGTTCTTGGTTGGAAGAGAGCATTTCCTGAAATTGAGAAGATTATTGAAGACGCCTATAGCTGGCGGATGAGGTTCCCAAAGGGGTATCGGGAGTAGGCTTCTCTTTTATCACTAGTCTTCAGTCAGCTGGAAAATATTTTACCACTAACTGGAAAAGATTTCAGCTTCTATATTTTACAGATTAAACAACGCCTCTTTTGTAATTATGGCCGATCGCGTGACTTGTGTTATATTAACTAGATACAAGGTAATTATTGTCCATTGTCATCCCTTATAACAACGGTTGAATGGCTTTGTAAATGGCACGCATATTGCGCTGGGTAAATTGTGTATTATTCGTCTTTTAACTCGATTTATTCAGGAATCTAATATGAAGCCCGAAGAATATATTCATATTCTCAAGAAGGTCAGAAGGCTATCTCCAAAAACGATACGTTCCCTTCTATCTATTCTTGATTCAGCTTTTAAGGATTTTTATCAGGGTACTTATGCCTGTGCTATTGATATCCCCTTAAAAAAAGTGATTTACCTTTCAAATTCAGTACCAGGAGTAGAGAGTAAAAAAATTCTTCAAAAGCTTCTATTATTAAAGAAGAATCTTTATAAATTAGTAATTGTCAATATGGAGAGTTCTAGTAACACGCAAACAGATTCATTGTCAGTAGTAAAAATACCCCTTTATCATGAAGCTGATCGTTTCGGTTACTTTTCAATATTGATAAGCAGTGTGGAGGCAAAGGGATTCAGTGATCCGGAAATTAATACTCTTTCCGAGATATTATCGATATTAATTTTACCATTCATATCAACTAAGTCTCAAAGCACGGTTGAAAGTGAAAGTGAATTATTGAAAGAGCAGCTTTTAGAGGGGTTGGAAGACAGCGGTCTTATGCGGGCGACATTGCTAAGAATGATCGATCTTTCAGGCGCTGAATATTGCGCTTTTTTTTCGGGCGGCCGATACAGCAATATGCATATAATGCTGGAAGGAAGAGAACTCAGTTCACAGGTATCCACTATTACGAAGAAAATGATAAATGCCTATGATGAGTTTACCGACCACAGTTGTCATTCATCAGAGTATTCAGAGAAGATATACTACCGTGCCAGTAAAAGAAATATTAAGTATCTTGTGGGAAGCACTTCTATTGAGAGTTATTTCATCGTTCGTGTAATCAGTGATTCGGTGGTGAGGGGAGTGGCTTTTTTTGGAAGCTACAGGAAGGATGCTTTTAGAGAAAGCGAAATATCAATCTTTAGCGATTTTGATGGGGGGGGGAAAGGGGCTGAGCCGATTATCTATAGAGTAAGCGGCGAAACCGAAAATTTGGTAAAGTTTGCTGAATCTATTCCCTTTGGAGTAGCATTGGTTTCCGAAAATGGTAAAATATTCTCTGAAAATTCGAATTTCCGAAAGATTTTAAATGCCGGCAATACCGATTATAGATCTGTGGAAGAGCTCAGCAGAATAACCGGATATAATTTCCAGAATCTATATGATGAATTCAGGATTTTCAAAAAGGAAATCAGTGATCGTAAAATAGTATCAACAAAATCCTTTAATAATATTATAAAAATTAACTGGATATCCGCGAAAACTGTTTCAAGAGAGTTCAATTCCATTCTAATGCTCGATTATGTGAAGGAAGATGATATTTTTGATGATAAGATGCTAGCGGTTGTCGCTCATGAAATTAGAACTCCCATTTCAGCGCTTAAAAACTCTCTTGAAATACTTAGTCAGGAAAAATCTTTATCAGGGATTAACCGATCGAATAAGGGATATAGGGTTTCGGATAAGAAGTTCTTTGAGACAGCTATCCATACAATTGACAGATTGAATCTTCTCGTTGATGGGTTAATTGATATCTCCTCAGATGGTATGATGGGCAATTTGCTTAATGTTAAAAAAACGGACGCTCGTTCCTTTATTGAATCTGCTTCGCATATTTTTTTAAAGTCCGCAGAAAAGAAGGGAATAAATTTCAGTATAAGTAATGACGAAAATCTTTCCGAGATTGAAGTGGATTTGCACAAGATGGAACAGATTGTCCAGAATTTGCTGTCAAACAGTTTGAAGAATGTTCCTGCGGGAGGGAGAATTACACTCTCTGTTTCTTCCGCCCGGCTTCCTTTGGACACACTCTTTTCTGCTATCCCGTGGGACCGCCTTTTCGATCCGAAAGTAATTGATATCAGTGTAGAGGATTCCGGAAACCGATTTCCAGCGGGCATAATTAAAAATACAAATGACTTACAGGAAGAGTATTTAGCATCCAATAAACCTAAATCTGGGTTGGGATTGTATATTGCCGGAAATTTAGCCAGATTACACGGGGGGCTGCTGAGGATTGAAAATAATGATAATAAGGGATCGACTTGCCATATATATCTGCCCGCTGACTGGAGAACTCGTAAGGTTATGAAAACAATCTTCACTATTGATGATAAAATAAAAGAGATGGTTAAGAAAGGAGCTGTCCCGGTTTTTTATCTCGTGTCCAAAAGGAGTGAAAAATGCTGGATTGACATTGTAGATAAATGGAATACACAACCTGTCGTAGATCCTCTTTCCGGGGAACTTTTGGATACCGGAGTGTATTTCTGGCCCTTATGGGAAAAATTAGCGTTTGTGCTTGCAATGGACAGAGAATATTTGTCAGATCCGGAAGGATTACTTTCATCCGGGAAAAAGGGGTTGAGATTAGTGAATGATAATTGGGATGAGCAGGTGAACATTGGATGGGGCGTGAGTTTTAGAGACGGCGGAAACACTAAAGAGTTGGTAATAAGCGCTATGGAAAAACTGCAAACCAAAGAAAGAGTGCCGGTTTAGAAAAGGAGCGTATATGAAAGGACGTAAAATTTTAATTGTAGAGGATGACGAAGATATTGTTGAAACTTTAAAGTACAGTCTGGAACTGAGAGGTTTTGAAGTTGATGTTGTCTATGATGGACTGCACGCTTTAAGAAAAGCCAGAAAGGATCATTTTGATCTTATGCTTCTGGATATTATGTTGCCCGGTAAAAATGGATATGAGGTCTCCAGAGTACTCAGGGATGAAATGGATGAAGGAAAGATTAAACCTTTCAAGATTCTTGTTCTCACGGCAAGAAGGGTTAATAGCGCGGAAAGGGAGGATTTTCTCGCGACCTGGTCAAAAGCGGATGAATATATGTATAAGCCTTTTGAACTTGAAGATCTCATAGAGAGAATAAATTTTCATCTTGGGGAAAAAGAATCACGGTTATCCAAGGTATAACAGTTCTGTTAAGGGTGATTCGGGGACAATTTCGGTGGACACAATGATAAATAACATAAAGAACCTTGATTACATGGCAAGCGTATTCGAGAGTTCCCCTGTAGCGATGATATGTCTAAGCGGGAATCTAAGGGTGACGATGATTAACCCAACCGCGAATGAACTGACCGGTTATTCCGGGGATTATCTATTGGGACGAAGAATTAGTGTTATAATGAGACAGGATCGCGTTAAAAAAATTATAAGTACTATCAGAAAGAAGGGAATAATTTCACTTAATGGATATCCGACAAGGTTTGAAAATAGTTATGGAGAGGAAGTACCGATCAGGCTGAGAATTTCTTCCATGCGCGATGAATATGGCAGGATTGGGGGTTTTTTGTTGACCGCGGTGGATATGAGAGAGATAAAAGCCCTGCAGGTAAAACTTCTGGAAGCGGAAAGGCTTGCCGCTATAACTGAAACCGCGATCAGCGTTAATCATGAAATCAATAATCCTCTTTGTTCAATACTGGGGAACACTCAATTAATGCTGATAGAGAATGACGACAGTGATCCGGTAATGTTAAAAAGACTTCAAAGTATAGAGAAACAAATCCATAGAATTCAGGGAATAACGGATAAGCTTGGGAGAATTGCGAAGCCGGTTTTAAAAGAATATATTAACGGAAAGAAGATGCTTGATGTTGAGGCATCCACTGCTTCAGAAAAAACTTTTTCATAATGACTTTTAAGAAAGTGTTGACAATCGTTAAAAAATATTTAAGATTTCCTCACGAGGGAAGGTAGCTCAGTCGGTAGAGCAACGGATTGAAAATCCGTGTGTCGGCGGTTCGATTCCGCCCCTTCCCACCATTTTTCTCCATCAGCAAATATTTTACTCCTCTTGCGGGTTTTGCCGCAAACAATGTTAAAACAGGCTTCAATAATGGGTTTGCTGATTTTCACCGATCTATTGCAGAGCAGGGTTGGCGAATTTCTGTTGACAGTGAGGAAATCCCTGACTTATTCTCATTAAAAGAGTTTGTTTGATAAAGGATGAAAAATGGTCGATAAATTGAAAGTTGCTGTAATTTCCGCGGTACGGGCATATATGGAGACTGAAGAGAAATCCGGGGAAAGATCTGCCGACCAGGTGTTGAATGGTTGGAAGATGGGAGGACGTCGTGAAATAATGGGACGGTTCAATCTTCCCCGAAGAGGAAATTCTTCCAGAGTACGTTTAAGAGGATATTCTTTCCTTTAAAATGTATTACGTTGGAGTTTATTGTTAATGGAACGAGAGGGTATGTCCGCTTACAGTGGAAAAAGCAATTCAGCCGATCGGATCAAGATAACTGATACAACATTCAGAGATGGACACCAATCCACTCTGGCGACTCGTTTTCGGCTAGAAGATATAATTCCTATCGCCGAGGAAATGGATGAGATTGGTTTTCATTCAATGGAGGTTTGGGGCGGCGCGACATTTGATGTTGGAATACGTTATCTTAATGAAGATCCATGGGAACGGCTTACAGAATTAAAAAAGAGATTTCGCAAAACTCCCCTTCAGATGCTTCTCAGAGGACAAAATCTTGTTGGATACCGGAACTATGCCGATGATCTTGTGGAGAAATTTGTGGAAGAGGCGGCTGAAGCCGGGATTGATATATTTCGTGTTTTTGACGCTTTGAATGACGAACGTAACTTTGAAACTTCTTTTAAAGCGATCAAAAAGAGTGGGAAACATATTCAGGGGACTATCTCATATTCCCTTACCGAGCAGCGTCTTGGCGGGGAAGTTTTTAATATGAATTATTATCTGGAAAAAGCTAAAGCGATTGAGGAAATGGGCGCTGATTCACTTTGCATAAAAGATATGGCGGGTCTTCTCAATCCATATGATGCTTATGAGCTTGTTTCAGTGTTAAAAGAAGCAATTGATATTCCTTTACAGCTTCATTGCCATTATACCAGCGGAATGGCCTCAATGACTTATTTGAAAGCGATAGAAGCAGGGGTGGATGTTATTGATTGTTCTCTCGCGCCATTTGCTCTCAGGACTTCTCAGCCTTCCGTAGAATCGATGATTGCCGCTCTGAGGGGGACGAAAAGAGACCCTGAACTTGATATAAAGAAATTGTTCAAACTTGGGGCACACGTGGAAAAGGTAGCGCCTAAATATAGGGATTATCTTAACACAACCCGGATGTCTGTAATAGATACCGGAGTAATCAAACACCAGATTCCCGGAGGAATGCTTACAAATCTTGTTAGTCAGCTTAAACAGGCGGAAGCTCTTGACAGGATAGAGGATGTTTATCGTGAATTGCCAATAACCAGGATGGAGCTTGGCTGTCCTCCTCTTGTTACACCCACCAGTCAAATTATTGGTATCCAGGCAGTGCAAAATGTATTATTCGGCCGTTACAAGATGATTACGGGGCAGGTCAAGGATTATGCCTATGGTCTTTACGGCAGGCCTCCTCTCCCCATGGATGAAAAGGTTCGCAAGAAAGCCTTAAAGGGATACCCAAAGGGTGAAAAACCGATAACCTGTAGAGCCGCTGATATGATTGAACCGGAATTTGAAAAAGCCTCGGAAATGGCTAAAGGAATTGCTAAAAATACACGGGATATCTTGATATATGCTTTGTATCCTACGGCAGGGTTGAGATTTCTCCGGTGGAAATATGGGCTGGAAGATCCGCCGGAGGATGTAAAAGCTAAGACTATGGATGAAATAAAAAAAGAAGATGAAATGATGGAGCGGGTTAAAAGTGGTAACTATGAAAGTATATCTGAGGAAAGAGAGTTAAAGGGGGCGGATGCCAGAAACTTTAATGTATATGTCGGCGGTGAATATTTTAATGTTGAAGTTGAAGAAATCGGCGGGAAGGTTAAATTTAAAGGGATGGGGGAAACAGAACCAATAATAAAGAAGAAAAATAAACGATCCGGAAAGAAAAACGGGGTAGCGCGAAAGGAAACAGAACCTGTTTCAAAAAGCGGAGAATTTGTTCTGACCGCGCCTATGCCCGGAATGGTCCTGGAGTACAATGTAAAAGAAGGAGATAAAGTAAGTGTTGGCGACCTGCTCCTGACTCTTGAAGCTATGAAGATGCGGAATAGTATTACAGCCAATGTAAACGGAGTTGTGAAATCAATCAGGGTTCCTCCCGGAAATTCTGTCGAGAAGAATCAGGCATTATTAATAATTGTTCAATAAGTGTAGAGGAGCTATTAATAGTTTTGATACATCGTCGAATCTTTAGGCTAAAATCTCATCCCATCCTAACGATTAAAGAGAGAGAAGAGATTCCATTTACATATAATGGAGAGCAAATGTTTGCCGTTAAGGGCGAGGTATTGTCTTCCGCTCTTTTCGCGAACGGCATCAGAGTATTTGGGCATCATAGTGTGGATGGAGCTCCTCAGGGTATTTTTTGCGCGAATGGGCAATGCAGCCAGTGTACCGTTCTTGTCGGAGGCGTATCGGTAAAGGCGTGCATGACCGTTGTTCAGCCTGGTATGAGGGTTACAAGTTGTGAAGGTATTCCCGTTTTGCCGGGCGATGACGAAAGCCCCGAATTCTCCGCTACGAAGACGATTGAAACGGAAGTTTTAATTATTGGAGGAGGCCCCGCTGGTATAAATGCCGCTATTGAACTTGGAAAGTTGGGTGTGAATGTTCTACTTGTCGATGACAAAAATGAACTTGGGGGTAAACTTACGCTTCAAACTCATCCATTTTTTGGTTCAACAAAAGATTGCTATGCCGGGGTCAGGGGGATTGATATAGCAAAAGAGATCACCGACGAATTAAACAAACTTGAAAGTGTGACGGTATTTACTTCGACAATTGCAGTCGGAGTGTTTGAAGATAGAGTTGTAGGTTTATATAAAGATGGAATGTATATTCTTGTAAGTCAGAAGGCGGTTATAGTTTCATGTGGAGCAAGAGAGAAAAGTCTCGCCTTTCCGGGATGCGATTTGCCGGGAGTATATGGAGCCGGAGCTTTTCAGACATTGCTTAATCGTGATTTGATATGCCCGACAGAAAGACTTTTCATAGTAGGGGGGGGTAATGTCGGCCTGATTGCCGGGTATCATGCCATTCAGGCGGGCATAAAAGTGATAGGGCTTGTTGAAGCGCTTCCGTGGTGTGGAGGATACAGGGTACACCTTGATAAACTACGCCGCCTCGGTGTATCGGTGGACACATCCCACACTGTAGTTGAAGCCGGCGGGTCCGAGCAGCTTGAAAGAATTACAATAGCGGAGATTGACGAGAATTTTAAAGCCCTGCCGGGTACCTTCAGAACTTATGAAATTGACACTCTTCTCATAGCTGTAGGACTGACGCCCGTAAACGAACTTTTCCTGAAGCTGAAAGAATTTGGAATTGAAGCTTTTACCTGCGGGGATTCAGAAGATATCTCGGAGGCGTCGGCGGCAATCTTCAGTGGTAAAATAACCGGCAGAAGGGTGGCTCGTTTTCTGGGGAAAAATATCAGTGTTCCGGAA
>DAOWMJ010000030.1 GCA_030643145.1 Candidatus Latescibacterota bacterium
AGGAGATATCAAATGGGCGTGTTGATATAGTTGTTGGAACACACCGGCTTCTTTCGGGAGACCTCGATTTTCATGATCTCGGACTTGTTGTTGTTGACGAAGAACACAGGTTCGGGGTCAAACAGAAGGAAACCTTTAAGAAAATAAAGAAAAATGTGGATGTTCTGAGTATGACGGCGACCCCGATACCACGAACTCTTCATATGACACTCGCCGGGATAAGGGATATTTCGGTGATCGATACGCCTCCAAGGAATAGATTGCCTATTCAGACAGAAATTCTTCCATTTGATGATTCCCGAATTGAAGAGGCTGTTATGAGAGAAATTGAAAGGGGCGGGCAGGTTTTCTTTGTTCACAACAGGGTTCAAAGTATTGGAGTTATGGAAGGATATTTGGAACGTCTGCTTCCCCGGCGCGTAAAAATAGTACATGCCCATGGCCAGATGAAGGGAAAGAAGCTGGAGAAGGTCATGTTTGATTTTATGAGAGGAAAATACGATATCCTTGTGTGTACAATGATAATAGAAGCGGGGCTCGATTTTCCGAATGTAAATACGATTATTATTAATAACGCGGAAAAGTTGGGTCTTGCCCAATTGTATCAGCTGAGGGGACGGGTGGGAAGATCAGACAGAAAGGCATACGCTTTTCTGCTTGTTCCCGAAAATCGAGCTTTAACAAGCGAGAGTATGGAGAGGCTTAAGGCAATAAGTGAATTTGATTATCTGGGAGCCGGGTATAAAGTGGCTTTAAAAGATTTAGAGATTCGAGGGGCGGGGAATATTCTCGGGCATCAGCAATCTGGGCAGATTAACTCCGTTGGACTCGATTTATACTCCCGGATGCTAAAGAAAGAAATAAGACGTATAAAAGGCGAGTCTATGAGGGAGTATATAGATATAAGCATTAAATCGAAAACCGACAAATTTTTACCGGAGAACTATATATCGGATTCTGAAGAAAGGATGGATATATACAGACGACTAAGCAGAATTAACCGGAGGGTTGCTCTGGTCGAAATAACAGAGGAACTAAGAGACAGGTTTGGACTTCTTCCTCAATCCGCCTCGAACTTATTAAAGGCTGTGGAGATGAAGATTCGTGCCGCCGGGGTTGGTATAGCAGAGGCCGACATGAGCCATGGCAGATTTCTCAAGGTTGTATTCCAGGAGGAGATCAAACTGTCCGGGAATTTGTTGGCGGAGATTGCCGGCCAATTCAAAAATAGACTGCTTTTTAATTCTGCCACGGCCCTTTCGTTAACAATAGAGTCATCTTTACCGGAAACCGCGAAACACGAATTAAAAAAGGAGAGACAGAAACGAAATGAGGAAGATTTTGGAAATTTGTTGACTATTCTGGAATTGTATGTTAAAAAGAATAGTTTAGTTAATTAGAAATTTGGAATCAGGAGGAAATTGAAAGGTGGAAAATCAATGAAGAGACTGAAAGGGGAAAAAATGAAAAAGTGGATATTTGTTTTAGTAATTATTCTTACGGCGGGTTACCTGGGCTGTTCGTCTACCGACAGAGAAGATCTTGTAATTGCCAAGGTTGGAACTAAAGAGATAAAGATTGGACTTTTTGAAAAGGTTGTGGAAGGTATAGAGGAAAGGTATTTACCTGAAAAAAATAATATTGAGGGAAAGAAGAAGATTCTCGAGTATATGATAGCTAAAGAAGTTATGGTGCTTCGGGCATATGATTTGGGGTATCAGAAAAACGAAGATTTCAGAGCCTTTCAAAAGGCGTTCAAGGGCCCCTTTCTCGTTGCCGCGATAACAAAACATTATGTGCGGGACAGGGTTACGGTTAATGAAGAAGAAGTTGACGAATACTATAATAAAATGAAAAACGAATTTGTTCTAAGTCAAATAACTGTTTTGGATAGTATGACTGCTTTGAATGTAAGAGAAGAGATATTGAATGGTGTGGATTTCGCTTCCGCGGCGAAAAAATACTCTATGGACAGAGCCGCACAGAATGGGGGGGATATTGGGACGACCTTTATCGGAGGTTTGTTTTGGTGGATAGAAGAAGCCCTTCTTGGTGCCGAAAAAGGTGATATAACACTCCCCGTCAGGACATCAAACGGCTTTGCTATACTTAAAGTACACGATGTAAGGAAAGGCACTTCTCCACGGGACAAGGAATATGCCAGAAGGAGAGTCAGGGCGATTAAAGAAGACAAAATGCTGCAGAAAACCAAGCGAGAGATAGTGAAAAAGATGAATTTTGAAATCTATCCAGAGGTTTTAGCAATAGCCTATAATAGCCTTCCGGATGATGTTCCCATGAAAGAAGTGTTTGAGCATAGAATTACTTTCAGTAACGCGCCCAAGCTTGATTTACGTAATGAATACAAGGGGATGATTCTGAGTCAGTATGAGGGGAATATATACACGCTTGAAGATTTTGAATATATTTATGAAAATATGGATTTGCCGGCAAGGCCCCGTCGTGAACAGGGTAGAGAGGGCATAGTTAATTTATTGTATCTGAAATTTTTCAACGATGTCTTACCTGTATATGCCGAGGAAAAGCTAAAACTTCTGGAACAACCTGAAATAAAAGGGGTTTTTGACAGACAAATGGAGCAGTTTATAGTTTCATCGCTGTATAACAAGATAATCCAAGAGGAAATTCAAGTAACCAGCGCAGAGATAGACGAGTTTTACAAAAATAATGAAGACAACATTGTAACAAAGGAAGAGAGAGGATATACAATTATATTGAATTCCGATCAGGAAATAATCAAGAAGGTTAAGAAACTCGCGGAAGAAGGAGAAAATTTTGAAACGCTTGTTCTGAACTTTTCAGAAAGTTCTGTAAAAGAGACCAAAAAGGGAAAAATAAAAATGCATGTTAAAAATGAGGCTTCGATATCCGACGGAGTTGCTTTCGCCCTTCCGGAAAAAGGGGCGATATCAGAACCCTTTAAATCGGAGAGAGGTTGGGCTGTATTGAAATTAGACAGGATTGTTAAAGGGATGAAAGTGTCGAAGGAGCAGGCGTTAAAATCAATACATGAAACTCTGAGACAGGATAAAACCGATAAGCTGTTTGAGAAGAAAATAGCGGAATGGCGTAAAGGTTATTCCATAGAGATATATGAAGAGAACCTTTCAAAAGCCAAGCTTACAAGAACGAAGTAAGGGTTGCGTTGTGAACGGTAGTGAGAAAATATGCTTCAGAAAGATAGCAATCTTTCTGCTGATGATTTCGCTTGGTTTCGCCTGTGAAAAGAAGAAAGAGCCCGTAAATATTCAACCTTCTCCGGGAGATATTGTCAGGGTAGGAGAGACGATTTTCACAAGAGATAGGTTTGAAAATCTTTTGCCGCAGGGGCAGTTTGCACTTTACGCGAAGGAAGATAAAAGGGCTTATATTAATAAATGGGTGGATATAGAACTTCTTTATCAGGAAGCTCTGAGGAGGGGACTCAAGGATGACCCGCGCATAAAAGAGCGCATAAGAAATCTTGAAAAGGAATTTCTTGCCGATCATCTCCTTTTTCTCGAAATGAGGGAAAGGATCCAAATTAATGAGAAAGAAATTGAAGATTATTTCGAGGAACATCGGCGGGAGTATGAACGCGAATACAGAGTAAAGCACATTCTTTTAAACACGAGAGAAGATGCTGAAAAAGTAAAGGAACTCCTGAAAAGCAACAGTTTTTCATATATCGCGAATAAGTATTCCGTTGATCCCGTGACGGGAAAAGGGGGCGATTTGGGCTATCTTACAAAGGAAAACATGATCCCCGAATTCGAATCCGCGGTGTTTGCGATGGACCCTGGGGAAATAAGCGAACCGGTTAAATCGGATTTTGGATATCATATCATTAAACTTGTCGGAAGCCGTAAAACATTGGGCACTGTTCATCTCAACGATGTCCGAGAACCTATAATGAATATCCTGATTGTAGTAAAACGGAAAAAGGCTTACAGGGAATTCATGAAATCCCTTAGTGAAATGATAGATGTGGAATACTACGATGAAAGGTATATGCGGAATGATTCTACGGAATTGTCTTCTCGGTTATCTAATGAGGAATAATTGCCGGCTTGCGGGATTTGAAATTAATCCGAGGGTGGTGTAGACATTGAAATGTAGAACTGGATTTAAACCAGCGGTTGCGGTGGCATTGATAGCCATAATTGCCGGGTTTATAAGCAGAAACGCGCACGGCTCTGAAGAGATGCGGGGCAAAAAGTTAATAGATAAAGTAATAGCCGTTGTAGAAGATAAAGCGTTACTGCAAAGCGAATTTGAAATTGAATATACACGATTACTCCTTCAGATCGGGAACACGAAAAATCTTGACAAAACAAGAGAGGAACAAATTCGAAAGGAAGTTCTTGATGGCCTCGTGGCTGATTTGCTTATGGCTGTTCACGCTGAGAGAACAGGGATAGAAATCACGCAGGAAAGTATAGATGCCCAAGTGCAGGAGGCGCTAGACAGAAACCAAAAAGAACTTGGGGGAGAGAAAGCTTTCAATGAGGAATTAAAGAAAAATGGGATAACGATTCAACAACTTAGAAGACAATGGCGCGAAAAAATAAAGGCGAGGCAATTAATTCAGAAGCTCATGTATCAGGAAGTTATGGGGCAGGTAGATATTACCAAAAAGGAATTAAAAGAGTATTACAGAAAAAATATTGCCGAGTTACCCTTAAGGCCTGCCACCGTAAAATTGGCCCAGATTTTAATTTTACCTCCGGCTTCGGAGGAAAGTAAAAAGAACGCGCTTGAGAAAATCAGCAGGATAGAAGAAAAAGCGCATAGGGGAGAAGATTTCGCTGATCTTGCAGAGAAATATTCAGAAGGCCCCAGCGCGAAATATGGAGGGAATCTCGGATTTATAAAGCTGGATGATTTGAATAATCCTGAATTTGAAAAAGCGGCAAACAAGTTGAAAGTCGGCGAGATCAGCCAGCCGGTGCTCACTGGTTTTGGGTATCATCTTATTAAACTCGAGGAAATCGATGGCGAGAATAGGCATATAAGGCATATACTTGTTAAGGTTAAAGAGGGAACAGATGAAATTGAAGAAGCTTACGAGAAAGCGGAGCGAATTAGAAACAGGATAGTAGAAGGAGAGGATTTTGGGAAGCTGGCGCTACAATTTTCCGCGGATAAAGAAACCAGCGGTAAAGAAGGATTTATCGGGGAAATAGCTGTCCAGGATCTGCCGGAGTTTTTTAGAGAAGCAATAAAAGGCGTTGAGACGGGGGGGGTGGCGCCAGTACTCAAAGATAGTAAAGGGTTTAGAATTATAAAAATTATCGACCGTGTACAACAGAGAATTTACAGCTTCAAAGAAGCGAAAGAAGATTTGAGAAAATTGCTCCGGCAGGAAAGATTGCAAGAGAATTACGCTGATTATGTAGAGACGCTCAAGGGTAAATATTATGTTGATATCAAGGAAGATGTTGTGCAGTGAGGCTCGATCTTTTACTAAAACACCTGTGCCTTGCCAGGACAAGGAGCGAAGCCATAAAAGGGATAAACAATGGGAAAGTGCGGGTGGGCGGGAAAAACGTCAAGCCTTCCAAACAAATAACGAATGGGGATATTTTACAGATAAGATATCCTGAAAAGGAAATAGCTATTGAAATAATTGAAGTACCGGAAAAACAGGTTCCCCGGAAAAAAAGAGAACAATTCTACAGAATTATCAGAGAAAGAGCTTTGTATAGAGACGGAGGAAGGGATGTCTGATAAGAGTATAAGTATTGCTCTTACGATAGGCGATCCGGCAGGGATAGGACCGGAAATTGTCGCGGATTTGATTAATAAAGGAAGATTAAATGATTTCAATCTCTATCTTATCGGATCAGCGGAGAACCTGTTTAAAAATCTGTCGCGGGATGTAACAGAGAAAATCAACATAGTATCCGACTGGAACCCGGGGGATGAAAGGAAAAGAGATCTCCCTTTAATAATAGACACATCTTCAGGAATCGCGCCGCCGGGAAAACCGAGCGAAGAAAGCGGCAGAACCTCGGGGAAAGCGATTGAAATCGCGATTTCAATGGCGCTATCCGGCCAGGTTGAGTGTATAGTAACGGGTCCTATATCGAAAGAAGCTCTGGCGCTGGCGGGGTATTCATATATAGGGCATACCGATATGCTGGCAGATAAATTTGATTCCCCTGATTGCCAGATGATGATGGTTAACAGAGCTTTGCGGATCGTAATAATGACAAGGGATATTCCCTTGAAAGAGGTACCGGATGCTGTAACAGAACAAAGAATAATTAAATGTGTAAAAGTAACCGACGGAGCCCTTAAAGAACTCTGGGGAATACACGCGCCGAAAATAGCTGTAGCAGCATTGAATCCCCATGCCGGAGATGGAGGAGTTACCGGATCGGAAGAAAGAAAAGTAATTATTCCGGCGATTGAGGAGCTTTCCGCAAACGGAGTTAATGTAACGGGGCCGGTGCCCTCAGACACACTTTTTTACAACAGCGAAAATAAGCCTTATGACGCCTATGTTGCCCTATATCACGATCAGGGGATGATTCCCTTTAAGACTATGGGGTTTGACAATGGTGTAAATATGACTATTGGATTACCGATCATTAGAACATCTGTATGTCATGGAACAGCGTATGAAATTGCCGGAAGAGGGATGGCTGATTCCGGCAGTCTCGACGCGGCGGTTTCTCTGGCTGTTCAGTGCTGTATGATGAAACGAAGAAATGTTGGTGTATGAAATTATGCCGGGAGAAAAGAGAATAATCGCGGGTGTTTACCACTTGTCAAAAGTTCTGGGCAGGCATTTTGCGCTGCAAGACATAAATTTCCAGTTAGCAAACGGGGAATTTGTTTTTCTCGTTGGACCAAGCGGGGCGGGTAAAAGCACCTTATTGAGAATGATGTATATGGATGATATTCCTGATTCCGGACAGGTGATTATGGGGGCACATGTTTCGACCATGATGAAGAGAAGGAATATTCCACGACTAAGAAGGAGAATCGGCATCGTTTTTCAGGATTTTCGCCTGATTGAGGACAGAAATGTTTTTGAAAATGTGGCTCTTGCTATGAAAGTCGCCGGAATAGGAATCACTGAGATAAAACATGAAATGACCAATATTCTTACCAGGGTCGGGCTTTATCACAAAAGATACGAGTTTCCGGGGGCGCTTTCGGGGGGCGAGCAGCAAAGGGTCGCTATAGCAAGGGCGGTGGCAAATAAACCGGCTGTTCTCCTGGCGGATGAACCAACAGGCAACCTTGATCCGATGGTAACAAGGGGAATACTGGAATTGTTGTTTAAGATAAATTCCGGGGGAACGGCGGTCTTGATGGCTACTCATGACGTGGAGCTTGTTAAAAGTTTTGGACAGAGAATAATCTATTTGCAGGATGGCAAAATTGTCAAGGATAAGGAGATGCTTTTCAGGGGGAATCTGCGAGAGAGCATTTCTAATTCTCGTGTTGATCACCGTGCCAAGAAGTTTACAGAGCACAGTATAGGAGAAGACTATGATGGAAAAAGAGGAAGGTAACCTCAGCGTTTTCTTCAATTAAACGGGACTGGATTATGGCGGGAATTAATGAAGCGAAATATATGCTCGGCGAATCGGTAAGGATGCTGAAATCCGGGAAAGTCTCTAATCTGATATCGGTAATTATAATGGGGTTTTCTCTGCTTGTGCTTGTCATTTATATTTTAGTTACCCTGAATGTTTCAATAATCATCGAGAAGGGCATGGAAGAAATGTGTGTGTACGTTTACCTTGAAGACGGGGTAAACAACAGCATTACGGAAGATATCAGGGAGAAACTTCTGGAGATTGAAAGTGTCCGGAGAGTAGTTTTTGTCTCAAAAGATAAAGCCCTGGAGAAGTTTCGTGAACAGCTTGGAAAGAACAGCGATATTCTGGAGGAATTAGGGGCTAATCCCCTACCGGATGCTTTTAGAATACAGATGAAGCCTGAGTCTAACGCAAGTGTAGCTATGGAGAAAATAGCTCAGGCGGCTACAGGGTGGAAGGGAGTCGATGACGTAAGATACGGCAAGAAATGGGTTGAAAAAGGGGAAAAGCTTGTTAAGGGTTTCTATATGACAGGTTTGGCGCTGGGGTTGATAGTTTTTCTTTCAGTCATTTTTGTTATATCAAACACGGTCAGGTTGTCGATTTTATCAAGACGTGAATCAGTGGAAATAATGAAACTGGTCGGCGCAACAAATATGTACATCCAGGTTCCGTTTATTATTGAAGGAGCGATTCAGGGGATTGTGTCCTCGCTTCTCGCGATGGCGTTATTGTGGGGGGTTTGTTCATTTGCCGGGAGATATTTGCCGGGGCTTGGATTTTTCCGATTCGAAGGAGTAATAGGGTTTATAATTTTATGTGCTTTTTTGGGGTCTATTGGAAGTTTTGTCGCGATAAGGAAATTTCTCAAAAGGTAAAGTTTTTTGCTTATGATGAAAAAGGGGAAATTCAGAATAGCGTGCCTCTTCTTTTTGCTGATCGCTGTTACGGGGTCGGTGGGTTTGTCCGCGCAGGAAAGAAAGCTGGGAAAACAAATTGAAGATCAGGAAAAAGAACTAACGAAACTGAGAAAAGAAATCATAGAACAGAGGAAAAAGATTGAAGATCTGAAACGTAAAGAGAAAGACGTTGGGAGCTATCTGAGAAAATTAAAAAGAGAAAGGAGTCTTACAAAAGCGCTTCTCGAAGGGATAGAAGAAAAGAGAAAAATGTTGGAGAAACAGGTGGGGTTTTTAAGAGAATCCCTGGATCGAAACAGTGTTATTTACACTCAGAGACTCAAACTTTTTTCAAGGCGGCTCAAGGAAATCTACAAGGAGAGAGACAAATATTTATGGCAGGAGCTTTTAAACGCGAACGATTTCTCGGATCTCGTTCAGAGATACAAATTTTTTGTAATAGTTGCCGCCAGAGACGCAACAATGGTAGATGATATTAAGAAGAAAAGAAATGAAATATCGCGGGAAGAAATTGAACTTACGCGGATGTTGACTGAAATATTCGTGTCCGGCGAGGAAAAGAGGGCGGAGCTCGCGAAATTGAGAATAAATGAAGAGGAAAGAACCAGGGCGCTGGCACAGCTGAAGGATAGAGAGAAAGGACATCAAAAGAGAATAGACAAATTGGCGGCAGCGGAAAAAAACCTTTTAAATATTATAACTAACCTGGAGAAAAAACGGGAAAAGATGATCAAATTTCGGGGAAAATTCGGCGAAATGGATTTCCCTGCTCTCAAGGGAAAGATGTTGATGCCTGCAGACGGCAGCACGGTTCAGAAATTCGGCAGATCAAGACACCCGCAATTTGGTACAGTTACGTTTAATTCTGGAATTGATATAAGCGCCAGAGAAGGTTCTCCGATTCGTGGAGTAGCGCGGGGCAGGGTCGAATACGCGGGAGAACTTTCGGGATACGGCAACTGTATAATCGTAAATCACAGCGGCGGCTATTATACGTTGTACGCGAGAATAGGTAAGATATTTGTAAAGCAGGAAGACAAGGTGGAAAAGGGAGATATTATTGGGGAGGTTTTAAATTCTCCACTTTCCAACGAGGGGGTTTTTCATTTTGAAATAAGAAAATCGAAAAAAGCCCTTGATCCCGAAGAATGGATAAAATAAGGAGAAAAAGATCGATATACTTTCAGCGTCAAGAGCAATTGCCAAATCACAGGAGCGGGTTTCGGCCCTCCTTTCTTCCATGTTGGGGGGGGAGACACGCCCTTCCTCATTCCTATTTGTTGGTCCCGAGGGATCGGGCAAGGAGCTAATGGCGATCTATTTCGCGGCCGGGCTCAACTGTGATAGAGAGTGCTGGAGGGAGGAACGGAGATGCCCGTCATGTTCAAAGATATCAAGGCTGGAACATCCGGACATACATTTGATTTACCCCATTCCGTATGGATCGATTGAGAAGTCGCTGCCTGTAATTATTGAAAGTAGAAGAAAAAATTTTTTTAACAGCGGCGAATTTGGAAGAAAAGCCAGAAGTATCGGAATAGACCTTATTCGAAGTGTGATTGAAGCCGCTTCGAAACATCCCTTCGAGGGAAGAAAAACAATAATGATTCTTTTCGAAGCTCACCTGGCCACAAGAGAAGCTCAAAATGCCTTTTTGAAACTTCTTGAAGAACCGCCGGAATCAGTTGTTATTATATTGATTACGGAACATGCAGGCAAACTGCTTCCGACAATAACCTCAAGATGCTACAAGGTCAGGTTTAACTATTTGTCCATTTCTGCCGTAGAGTCTATTCTCCGCGAAACTTTCAGCTTAAAAAAAGAAGAAGCAAAAAAAAGAGCAATCTTGTCGGAAGGGAATATCAGACGCGCTGTAAGATATGGAGACGAAAGATTCAGGGCAACTGAAAGGGGAGCTAAAAGAATTGTTTGCACGGTTCTCGACAGGAAACCTCGTGATATTACAAATGAAGCCGGGATTCTGGCGAAAGAGTATGACCGTGAAGAATTGGAGATGCTCCTTGAAGAGGTTGCAAGGATATTCAGGGTTTTAGTGAGAACTGAGCAAGTAAACGGGGGCGTACCCGAGTCGATTATGAATGAACTGGGGGAGGACCGAATATCAATAGCCCGACTTAGAAATTTTCCCGAGGATTTGGAAAAGATACTCTCGTCGGTTAACAATCTTAGAAAAAACGCTGATGTTGAGTTGACGCTTCTGCAACTCCTTCTTGATTTGGCGGGCGAGTGGTATTAAATTGATGCCGTATCGTTATAGTGTTGTATAGTCACTATTATTGAAGCTTTGGCAAGGCGGCAATCAGGTTTTTAACCCGGACAGGGGAAGTTATGGAAATAGTTGAGATCAAGTTTAAATCTTTAAGAAAAGAGCTATTTCTAAATACAAGGGGATTGTATTTGAAGGCGGGTAATTACTGCATAGTTGATGCTGACAGGGGTGAGGATATTGGGGTTATAATGGATATCTACACGGGGGATGGAGAGGAACTTGAAGATATTGAAAAGGAAGTATTGAGGCATGCCACGGACGCGGATCAGGAAAAGATCGAGGAAGCCCGCCAGCGAGAAGAGGAAGCGCTCGAAATATGCCAGCAGAAAGTAGATGAACATAAGCTCCCGATGAAACTGGTAGATGTTGAGTGTCAGTTCGATGGAAACAAGATAACCTTCTATTTTACCTCCGACAAAAGAATAGATTTCAGGGAACTGGTGAGGGATCTCGCCGCGGTTTTTAAAACACGTATAGATCTTCGCCAGATTGGAGTAAGGGATGAAGCGAGAAGGTTTGATGGTGTTGGGATGTGTGGACGCAGGCTTTGTTGCGCGACTTTTATCAAGGACTTCGAACCGATTACGCTTAAAATGGCCAAGGACCAAAATCTTCCTCTGACTCCCGCTAAAATCTCGGGGGTATGCGGAAGATTGATGTGTTGCCTCGCCTTTGAACTGAAAGAGTACAAGGATTTTATGAAGGGAATCCCCAAAAGCGGCAGTAATATCAATCACAAAGGCAAACGGTACAGGGTAGAGAAGACAAATATTTTCAAAAGAACTGTTATTATGAGTGATATGAACGGCGAATCTGTGGAAATTCCGGCTGAAGTCTTCATAGATGAAGCCTACAAAGGAAATCAAGCCGGAGGGAAAGAAAAAGTTCGTTTTAATGAACCAGGCGAGAAGAAGAAGTGAAGGAGTTGTTTCGATAAATATGGAAAGAAAAACTTTCTACATTACTACGGCGATTGATTATGTAAACCAGAAACCCCATTTGGGGACTGCCTATGAAAAAATTGGCGCTGACGTAATGGCCCGGTATAAACGTATGAATGGATTTGATACATTCTTTCTCATGGGAAACGATGAACACAGCGCGAATGTCGCGAATGAAGCAAAAAAGAAAGGACTCGACATTCTGGAGTACTGCCGGGGGATGTCCGGGGAATTCAAGAGAGTATGGGAACGGCTGAATATTTCTTTTGATGATTTTATCCATACATCAGAGGAAAGGCACGTTGAAAGTGTAAAAAGGCTTTTCGCCAAAATCGATGACGGAGGATATATTTATAAGGGTAAATATAACGGATTCTATTGTGAGTCATGCGAAGAATTTATCAGCGAAAAGGATCTTGTTGACGGCCTTTGCCCGAAGCATAAGCAGAAACCAAAAGAGATTGATGAGGAAAACTATTTTTTTGCCCTTTCTAAGTTTGAAAAACCCCTTCTTGAACATATTGAAAAGAATCCCGAATTTATCAGGCCGAGGAAAAGATATAATGAAATATTCAATGTTATAAAAAGCGGATTGGAGGATATTTCTATTTCAAGAATAGGGAAGAGTTGGGGGATCCCGCTGCCCAAGGACAAAGAGCATGTAATTTATGTTTGGTTTGACGCTTTGACAAGTTACATATCCGCCCTCGGTTATGGGGGAGACGAAAAACTGTACAGGAAATATTGGCCGGCGGATCTTCATGTAATAGGAAAGGATATAACAAGATTTCATTGTATAATCTGGCCCGCGATGCTAATGGCTGCCGGAGTGCCTCTTCCGAAAAGCGTTTTTGCTCATGGGTTCATTTCCCTTTCCGGGGAAAAAATGAGTAAAACGAGAGGGAATATCCTCGACCCTGAGAGAATTGAAGAAAAATTTGGAGCCGATGGATTGAGATACCTGCTGCTCAAGGAAGTGCCCTTTGATAAGGATGGAGACATTTCAAATGAGATGCTCATAAATCGTTATAATGCTGAACTGGCCAATGAATTGGGGAATCTTTTCAGCAGAACGGCATCGATGATAGTAAAGTATCTAGATGGGAATGTTGAGAATGGCCGATTTGGGCCGGAATCCACACTTTATAATCCACTTGTTGAGGCTCTTTCGGAGTATAAAAAGTTTATGGATGAAATGAGTTTTTCGAGAGCGCTTGATTCTTACTGGCGTGTAATACAGAGGGCGAATCGCTTTATTGAGGAAGAAAAACCCTGGGAATTGGCAAAGGATGAAAGCGGGGGGGAAAGACTGCGGGACATTTTCAGGCAGCTTCTAGCCGTGCTTAGGACATCCGGGGTGGTTCTTTTGCCCTTCATGCCGCGGAAGATGGCGATAATGCTCGAAGGGTTGGGTGGAGAAAATCTCACATTGGACTCCCTGCCACCGGAAGAATCCGGAATAGAGGGGTTAACCAAGCCGGTTCCCCTTTTCCCGAGAATCGAAAAGGATGCCTGAAACAGGAGTCAGGACTAACGATATATGCTTGTTGACTCACATGTACATCTTGATATGCGC
>DAOWMJ010000175.1 GCA_030643145.1 Candidatus Latescibacterota bacterium
TCTATCGTATCACCCTTCAGATGCTTCGCCCATCCTTCGGCCATCTGGCTTCTGCACGCGTTGCCTGTGCAGAGAAATAGAATTTTTATTTTATTGTTATTTTTCAAAAACGCCTCCCCGGCATAAGTTTCTGACAGTGAGTATATCAGCCTCAGGATATCATTCAATTGAAATTATAACAGGGTGAGCTGATCGCGGTCTTTAAGGAATAAATATTATAATCCCCACGGGTAGTGTGCTCTCTTGACGCAGCAGGTTCCCCGCGGCTGCTCTATGAGGTTTACTTTGAATTGCAGCGGAGCGTCGTCCCGCTTCGTGTAGATTTCCTTGATAATGATTGTGTAGGCGCCCGGAGCAATATCTGTTATCTCAAGAGTGAGATCATAGAGACAGAGGCAGTGACAGGGATTATCCAGGACTTCATTTTCTATGATTGTAATTGTATCGTTCGCAAACTCAAAGTCAGCGGTCAGAGCAGTCGGGCAGCAGTTGAACCCCGCGTTTATATGGTTTAAAACAAGCACATAATCTGCCCCGTATTGATAGATTACGCAATCGTCATTGGAGGAATAATCTTCTGCCGATGGAAGATGTTTTGTTGCGTTAAAATTCTTACAGCCGGTGTGATTAACAATCCTACCGGATGAATCGGTGCTGTGCCAGGGATAACAGTCTCTCTTAACACAGGCTATCCCGTAGGTTGAGTCCGACAGGTTGATTGTTGCCGTAAGTATGCTGTCCCCGCCGCCAAGATATGGGGATTTGAATATAATTGTATATTCAGATGGCTCAAGCCCGCTTATTTTATAGCTTAGATCAAAAAGGCAGATACAATCGCATAACCCGCCCGTTTCACTCTCGGATATGATTATCGTGTCGTTCTCTATCGTAATGTCGGCAACAATTTCTTCCGGACAGCAATTAAATGCTGTGTTAATATGATCCAGTTCGAGAGAGCTTGCGCCGTCATACCTGTATTTAAAGCATTCCCGGTCAGGGGAGATTGCTTCGGGATCTTCCCTGGAGAGGGGTTTGCAGGAATAAGGAAGCTCAATAAGCATACCCGATGGAGTGTTGCTCGACGGCTCCGTGGTGGTTTTTTGCTCACCGCAACTATAAACAAGGACAAATGATGAAATCAGCAGGGTTATAATAGAGGCGGGTTTTAATAATCCGTGTAATCGCAATTTTGTATTCGGCACGCGCGCCTCCCGTTATTCCCTTTAGAGGGTATATCTCTACTCTATACTAACAAGTATATCGATAATGTTTCTCGATTGCAAGGGGCGGGAGCTTGTATCCTATCTGCTTGGGAATTGATAAATAGGTGTACGAAAAGATTTATCCGAAAAAAAAGGGTAAAAAAATTTAAACATATCGATTATTCTTTAAGCGATGCTTAGGATACGGGAAACAGAAGGCCTGATTAATCTAAGGAGGCACTAATGAAAAGAACAAGCCGCAAGTTACTTGTAGCCCTAGCTGTCGTCGCCGTAATTATAATAGCGGCCAGCATAGCGCTCAGAGTGATTTTTACCGAGGAAAAACTGATTTCTCTAATTGTACCCAGGGCAGAGAAGGCCCTGGACGCCAGTATTGAACTGGGAGGGGTACGGATTGAATTTCCCTTCGGATTTGGGGTTGAGGTTGAACGGTTAAGAGTTTCCAAAGAACTTGAAGAGGGAAGAGAAATTCATTTTTCTTCTGAGAGTGTGGAGATTAAGGCTTCTCTTGTTTCATTGATCAAAAGAAAGCCAAGATTGAGCAAAGTGCAAATCAGTCAGTCTGATATTACCGTCAAAATGGATAAAGGCAAAACGCTGGTCGTTAAAGGCCTCTCTTCAGCAATGTCTGTTGCGCCGGAAGACAGTCTGTACCAGATTGATATCGATCTGAAAGTTGATTCCATTATGGTAGTAACGGATGAACCCGCGGAGCAAAACGCGGTCGCCCGCGTACACTTTAAAGGAAAGATAAAAACAGTTTTCCCCTTTGAAAAGGGTGAAAAGCGACTCTTCCCTCCTACAAGTGTTGATTGCGTCCTTGGCATCGGGGGATTAATAGCGGCGGGACAGAACCTGCCCGTAAGCCTTGATATGGAAGGCTCAATATCATTATCAGGGAACATTATCGCCTCGGATGATCTGGTGATTAAATCAGGAAAATCTTCATCTGATATTGCCTTTGAGATTACATTCGATAAGAAGACACAGCCGGAGTATCTGAATTTTGTGCAGAAGACCAGGATTGATATATCTGATTTGACACCCTTTCTTGAAGGTTCCGCGGAGGTATCGGGAGAGGGGATATTACTCGATTTAAACGGCAGGGGTAAAATCGACCCAATTGCTAAATTCGTTAAGAATATTTCTGAAGGCAACTCTTTTAATACAGAACAGATTTTTAGGGATTTCACGTTCGGTGGAAGGTTGAAGGTTAAGAATAGTTCCATTGTTCCGAGCGATTCTCCGGTGAGTATCTCAGCGCTGAATCTTGAAGTAGATATAAAGGGTGGAAGTGTGGAAGAAGTCAAATCTGATTTCAAGATAAACGGAAGGCCGTTTTCGATAGAGGCTTCCTTTCCCAATATTCTGCCCGCGACATTTGAAGTTATTTCTCTTTTCGGCTCTGATCGCGCTCCCGCTTTTTCTCCCGCGGAGTTTGGTAAAATATTTAGAGTGTTACGCGCAGATTGCAAAATTTCGGTAGGCATTGCGGGCTCGTACATTGACGTTAGGCAATTTGCCGTGGATGATTCCCGCTCAGGCGCGAAAGCGCAAAAAGAATCTAAGAGAGAAAAGGAGATTAGCGCTTCCACTTTGAGTAGTAATCCGCTTGCCGCCAATCCGATAACACTCCTTTTCCTGAAACATTCAGATATCTCTGTCAGGTTGGATTCTATAGTTACATCTCACGCGGTTATTACTTCGTTGAATATGGCGGGCGAAATCAGGAATGGACAAATTCTTCTTGATCCGGTACGGGTTGAATTTGCGGACGGCAGCGTTGAATCATCAGTTTCAGTTAACCTTGAAAATTTGTGTCAGATACAAACTGCGGCGAATATAGTGGCAAAGAATCTTAATGCGGATAAAATCCTTTCCGGGTTTTCAGACTCCGAAAGTTTCATTAATGGCAGCCTTGATGTAAAGGGGTCAGGTATAGTAACTATTGTCCCTGGAGCGGTTTCCGCCAAATCGCTTCATGCCAGGTGCTCGATTCTTTCAAGGGACGGACAGGTAGATTTCTCGAGGTTTTTTTCGCCCCTTTCAGATGCTCTCCCTATAGATCTTTCAAAATATGAGAGGTATCACTATGACAACTGGAATGGGAATCTTGTCATTTCCGACGGAAGGGTGATAATTAAGGATTGGAATATGAAATCAAGAGATGGCGATATCCTTGCGGGAGGATCAATCGGCTTTGATAGCACGCTCGATTTAACAGCGAGGTTGACTATTCCTCCCGGAACGCAGGAAAAAATGAAGGATTTGCGGAAGTACGGTGATCTTGTAAATCTTTTTAGAGATGATAAAGGGAATCTTGTTTTTGTGTTTGATATAGGCGGAACTGTAAAATCTCCCAGAGTGGCGCTGAACCAAAGCAGGGCCAGAGAAAAAGCCAAAGATAGGGTAGTCGATGAGCTGAAGAAAAAAGGGGTTAAAACATTAAAAGATCTGTTTAAAAAATAAGAAAACCCCGGGAAAGTGAACTCATCACATTTCCCGGGGGTAATCTCTACTCAACTGTAAAACGGTCAGCTATTAATAATTAATGGCCGCCCTGCGTCCAATAACGTCGTGTGTATCATAGTCTCCGTCAAGGAATATTGGTTCTGTGACATTAGGTTCCCGTTCGTTACGCACAATCTCAAATGACATTTCACTAAAGCTTTCAAAAAGCATAAGGCTGAATGAGCAAATTCTGATTGGCGCGGTATAAGGCATCGCCCTGTCAAAACCTACAGCCAATCCGCCATTAAGCTCGCCTATAGGGACAGAAACGTGAACAGGCCAGGCTGTAGCCGTATAAATAAAGTCTGCTCCATATTCAAGGCGTTCACCATCGGCACCAAGGAGATTAAGCTTGAATGATGCTCCCCTTGCGTGCGTGTAAGGATCTCCATCAAGCAAAATATAGGCGTAACAGTCCAAGGTTGCCGGATAAGTGATATCCCCGCTGCATACAGAGGCTGCTTCATCAAAGAAAACAGCTATTGAAGGGTTTGCCGGGACTTCAATCCCGAGTGAAAATGCCACTTCATCGGTTTCGCTGGCAGCGTCTGTGCAGACTATGCTAAAATTATGATTTCCTATAGATTCCATCATACCTGTAATAATACCGTCAGTGGAGAGCTCCATGCCTGTGGGCAGGGTTGAACCAGTTGCAAGCGCCCATGTGTAGGGGGTGGTTCCACCCGCGGCTTCGATCTCCATACGATACGGGGAACAGGTGTACCCAGTTGTAAGTGTCGCGCCAGTTGAGATTTCTAAAGCATCCGGCTCCGGTGTTGGAGTCGGGGCGACTGTGTCATCCTCTGAGCATGAAACAAACATAA
>DAOWMJ010000197.1 GCA_030643145.1 Candidatus Latescibacterota bacterium
TATCTGGAAATGGCTTTTGGCGTGGAAAGATCACTTAAATTCTACAGGGCATCCGAGGTGTATGAAAATTTTTTGAATATATATCCTTTATCAAAGGATATCCCCTTGATATTGTTACGGCTTGCCGGGATCTATAAAGGGAGGATGGAGAAACCGGTTAAAGCGATTGAGTATTACAAAAAGATTATAAGTGAATATCCCACAAGTGAATGGATCGGGTTTGCCGGGTTGGAGCTGGAGAAACTGCGGAAGAACAATTTTGTTACACGGATGGCCGTGAGATAAAAATACTTCACAATTTTCTGAAATTGATGTAGATTATATTTGTAAAAGAGTTTGAATTCACCCTGTAGTTTTGATAATTTGGAAGTGGTAAATGGGAGGTGTGGAATGGGAGATTCTGAGTTATCGCTCAGGGGGCTTAGAGCAAGAGGTTATCTCAGGGGTTTAGAGAGGTTGGGCGATGTTGAGCTGCTTGCTCTTGTTCTTGGAAATTTGGGAGGATACTCGGGTGGGCTGACGGCTCAGAGGCTGTTCGATCGCTTTGGCGGCCTTCATAACATTGAGAAAGCCGGAGTAGAGGAACTCATCGGTTTTACGGGTATTGGCAGAGTAGCAGCTCTTCGTCTTAAAGCCTCTTTTGAACTTGGCCGGCGATGTTTGATGTCTGTAAAAGAACAGGAGATAAAAAGAATAAGTTCTCCGGAGGATGTAGCGGAATTGATGATACCCGAGATGAAATCTTTTGATAGAGAGCATTTCAGAGCGGTTTTGCTTAATACAAAGAATGGAATTCTAAAGATAGTAACGGTAGCAGTCGGTTCTCTGAACGCGGCTCTGGTGCATCCGAGGGAAATATTCAAAGAGGCTGTAATTTCAAGTGCCGCGGGGATAATTGTAGTGCACAATCATCCGACGGGCAATCCCGAGCCCAGCACTGAAGATAAGGATTTGACGGGGAGGTTCGCGCGGTGTGGTGAATTGATGGGCATTGATCTTGTAGATCATGTAATTATCGGAGGAAACAGTTTTGTGAGTATGAGAGAAAGAGGACTTATATCTTTTTGAAAGGGAAAAACGTGTTTATGAAAAATATCGGTAAATATTTTTCCAATGATCTGGCGATAGATCTTGGGACGGCAAATACGTTAGTATTTCTTAAGGGAAGCGGAATTGTGTTAAATGAACCGTCAGTTGTGGCTATGGATCAGATAACAGGGAAAGTGTATGCTGTAGGGACTGAGGCAAAATTGATGCTTGGAAAGACTCCCGATCATATTGTTGCCGTAAGGCCGATGAAAGACGGGGTAATAGCTGATTTTGAAGTAACGGAAGTGATGCTGCGCGAATTTATAAGGAAATCCCTTAAAAAGAGGTTTTTTATAAGACCCAGAATAGTAATAAGCGTGCCATCCGGAATTACTGAAGTTGAGCGTCGCGCTGTAATAGATTCCGCCAAGAACGCAGGTGCCAGAGCCGTATACCTGGTTTCTGAACCTATTGCCGGCGCTATAGGAGTAGGATTGCCGGTAGATAAACCATCGGGGAATATGGTCATAGATATTGGGGGTGGTACTACGGAGATCGCGGTTATCGCGCTTAACGGGATTGTTACCGATATATCGATACGAATCGGGGGAGACAAGATGGATGAAATGATTGTACAGCATATTAAAAAAGAGTACAATCTCCTGATAGGCGATCAAACAGCCGAAAATATCAAGAAGTCGATAGGCGCGGCTACAGCGACGAGTGAGGAAAAAGAGATGGAAATAAAGGGACGCGATCTTGTCTCCGGTATACCAAAAACTCTGTGTATTTCAAGCCTTGAGATATCAGGAGCTCTTTCAGAGCCGCTGAACAGAATCGTGGCGGCGCTCAAGTCAGCTCTTGAGAAGACTCCGCCAGAGCTCGCTGCCGACATTGTAGACAGAGGGATTGTGATGATGGGAGGAGGAGCGCTCCTTAGAGATCTTGCGGTGCTGCTCAAGGAAGAAACCAATTTGCCCATCAATGCTGTTGAGGATCCGCTTACCTGTGTTGTTCTTGGAAGTGGTAAGATACTAAGTAATATTCAGAAATACGAAAAAATCATAATGAAGAGTTCCCGGTTTTAATATGGCTATTTTTTCATTCCTTTTTAGTAAGCATCTCGACAAGTCGATCCTTGTTATTTCGATTGTTGTTTCGGTTCTTCTCCTTGGTCTTGAAGAAGACAGCAAGATGACTACGGTCAGAGTTGTGAGCTCTTTTCTTTTGGCTCCTGTCGAAAAGATGGAAAAAAACTTTATTGATATTGCCAGACTACAGCAGGAGAACGACAAACTCCGCGAAATCGTGGCGGCTTTGTACTATGAACGTGGAAAACTTCTCCAGTTCGAGAGTGAAAAAAAAAGGATGAGAAAATTGTTGAATTTTCGTATGGATTCATATTACAGATTTCTTCCCTGCGAAGTAATTTCAATGTCTTCTAACAGGTTTTATCACTCCGTGACTATTGACAGAGGAAGTGGAGATGGTGTTGTCCGGGGGATGCCTGTTTCGGGATATCGCGGTATCGCGGGGAGGGTGACACAGGTTTTTCCTTCATCAGCCAGAGTTCTTTTAATTAGCAATAAATCCCTTCCGGTAAGCTGCCGCGACGGGAGAAGCCGGGTTGTTGGGATTCTGAAGTGGGATAGAGGAAATCTTTTCACACTTGATTATGTTGGAAGTGAAGAGGATGTGATGGTTGGCGATACGCTTTTAACAAGTGGGCTTGGAAAGGTTTTCCCGCGCGGATTCCAGGTGGGTGTTGTATACCAGGCAAAAAAAGTGGAGGGGCGGATTTCCAAGAATGTAAGGGTTGTCAGCATGGTGGATCTTGGAAGACTTGAAGAATTATTTGTAATAATGAGCGGGGAGAAATGGGATTACAGGGAAATTATGAGGGAGCTGGAAGAATTAAAGAGTGATGCTGAATGAAAGAAAATATTTTTTATATAGTGCGAATATTTTTTGTTTCGATTGTCGCGTTTATCCTGCAGATAACTGTAGTAAATGGAAGATGGCCGGGTGGGGGTTCTCCGGATCTCCTGTTCGTTATAGTTTTGTTACTTGTTCTGGATAAAGGTCCTGTTACAGCTGTGGTGGTCGGTTTTCTCCTGGGATTTTTTCAGGATTTGGGAAATGCCTCTTTTCTGGGGATGAATGCTCTTGCGAATTCAATTGTAGCTTATGCCGTCTCACGCCTGGGAAGAGATTATTTGCCTGACACCATAATATTTAGAATATCGCTCTTCTTTATGGCGTATCTGGTTAAATCGATTATTATTCTTAATATAACAGAAGCCTTTTCTCCCATTCGGGTCATTTCATTTTTCTTTAGATATTCTTTCCTTTCGGCGTTGTATACGGCCGTTATAGCGATTTTCGTATGGAAGTTGATAGAACTTGTAAGCGAAAGGGTGGTGCGTCCCGGTGGCGGGTATTAATTTCCAGGCTGGATCACTTATGGAGTACCGGAAAAGAGTAGTATATTTTATTGTTGTGGGAATTTTTGTGATTTTTTGTTTTAGGCTTTTCTATCTGCAGGTTATCAGGAACGATTATTATAGAAGGCTTGCCGTATCAAACAGAATCCACCGGGAGCGTATTATTGCTCCCCGCGGGTTTATCAGGGACGCGAATGGGGAAAAACTTGTTGTTGATATACCGCTTTATCAGATCAGCATTTCTCCCAATAGAGTTGTAGAAAACAGCGTTGAATTGAAACTGGCCTGCAGGTGGTTTGGGATAGATGAAACCCTGTTTGCAAAACGATTTTCAGATTGGAAAGAAAAGTATTCCGACGGTAGAGAGATGACTTTTATCAAAGATGCCGACAAAGGTCAGATCTCTATTCTAATGGAAAACAGAGAGCTTTTTCCTTTCTTTAATCTTGCTATGAAGCATCATCGACAATATCCTCGAGGGA
>DAOWMJ010000036.1 GCA_030643145.1 Candidatus Latescibacterota bacterium
ATCTTGGTTCCTCCGGCGAAATCACCTTTGGCGATACACCCTATAAAACCCGGTATATTTATCTCAACAGGACAATTTTCGACACATCTAGGCTTCTTACATTGCAGGCAGCGTTTAGCTTCCTCAATGGCAGTTTTTTCCGAAAAGCCGAGGGCGACTTCTTCGAAATTCTGACTCCTTACTTCAGCCGACTGTTTCGGCATCTCTCTTCTATTAAGATCCAACAGTTTCTTTTTTTTCCCTGTCATGATTTTTTTCCTCTGATCTTTGCAGCGTGATGTTCCTCGCATTTGCTTGTATTCATGGGAATTGTCTCCTCGCTCATATAACTCTTCCGTCTCTGGAAAAGTTCATCCCAGTCGACCATGTGACCATCGAAATCCGGGCCGTCCACACAAGCGAATTTTGTCTTCGAACCGATAGACACCCTGCAAACGCCGCACATACCGGTGCCATCGATCATGATAGGGTTTAGACTGACAATCGTTTTGATTCCCATCTCTGCTGTAATCTCGGAACTCCGCCGGAGCAGGTAGGTACAGCCGTTCACAATAACCCGGTCGACGGATCGTTCGAGCCCGTTAACGATCTCCGCAGCCCGATTGATATGCCCCTTTAGTCCCTTAGTACCATCGCGCGTTATAAAATAGAGTTCATCGGAAAATTCCCTAAGCTTATCTTCCCAGAAAAGAAGGTAGGAGCTTCTCGACTCAAGAAGGGTTATCACCCTGTTTTTCTTTTTTTTCAGGGCGCGCGCTATGGGGTAGATACTTCCGATCCCATAGCATCCTCCTATCAGCAGGACAGTCCCGAAACGCTCTATCTCAGTCGGGTTCCCCAGGGGACCTACCAGCGTAGGAACCTCCATTCCATCTTCGAGAAGCGACAGTCTATTCGTGGTCTCGCCAACGTTCATAAATACGATTGTGATCGTACCCGCTTCCCTATCCCAGTCGGATACTGACAGTGGTATACGTTCTCCATCTTCTTCAACTCTTATAATCACGAATTGCCCCGGTTCAATCTGGTTAGATATCTCAGGAGCTTCAAAGAGCAACTGATGCATATTAGGTACAATCATCCTTGTCTCGATGAGTTTGAACATCACTTCCTCCTTATCTTTACTCTTTGAGGATTCATTTCCGCTACCTCTCCCGGCGCCAACGTTACTCTCAGCGTTTCAGGAAGTTGATCTTCGGATATCTTGACGGTCCATCTCCAACTGTGTAGCGGTGATGTAACTATCACTTCATCCCCGTTCTTGATCCGAAGTTTTCTGGCATCAACCGGATTGACCTCTAGACGTCCGCTGCCGAATAGGACAGCTGCTCCCTCAACGGTTTCAGAAATTTCGTTTCCATGATACAGATGTTCCATGGAATAGGCATTAAGGATAAATGGGTATCTCTTTTTATCGGCACGCGCTATCTTCTTTGTCCTTCCCAGCAGTAAACGTCCCTCTATCGGCAATGCAACAAGATTTTTACTGCTTCGGGCTACTCCGGGAACAAAGGTGGAAAGTTCCTTTCTGATCCCTGCCGCGCTGGAAAATCCGAATCCCTTTTTACCCATTTTTCGCGCTATCATACACAGTATATTCCAATCTGCCTTCGCCTCTCCCGGGGAATCGGCCGCTTTTTTAATCTTCTGAATCCTTCCCTCTCCGCTGATGATCGTCCCGTCGATTTCAGAGAATGCCCTCGCTGGAAGGACAAGGTCTGCCTTTAAGGTGTCCCGCGGTCCGAATATATTCTGATAGATAAGATGATCAGGCGAGCAATAGCGTTCCAGAGGGAAATCCCCTACGAGATAAAGCACCTTTATCTTCTTCCAGGCTGCGGATGAACCAAATTGCCATGGATTTTTAAAGGCGGGGACCGGTGCTCCCGACCCCTTTCTTACCGCGCTTAAACTCTTCTTGTTCGATGCATTGAGCCCACCGGGCAATATCTCGGAATACACGCCCGCAAGAAGAGTTCCCACGAAATTGCACTGCGGGGGAAGAGGAGTGATTCCCGCTCCGGTTTTCAATGCCAGATCCTTAATCCTTCCCAGGATTTCAGCACCGCCTTTGAATGTCGGATATTGTGAACCAACAAGAATCGTAATCTTGTTTGCTTGGCGGAGAAGTCCCGACACATAAGCAATATCTTTGTCATTGGTAGATTTGCCCGTAAATGCGGTACAGAGAGCCTTAAGAACCGCAGATTCACCCCCTGCTTCGGGACGTATCCATCTGACCGCAATATTCACGAGATTATGTTCTTCAGAATTGATCGTTACGAGGCGGGCTCCAGCCGAAATCGCCTTACGCAGTTCAACGCCGATAACAGATCTGCTGAACCTTGTATCGATACCCACCGAAAGCACAAGATCCGATTTCGCGATATCCGATATCGGTGTACTCAGTTCAAAAAGATCGAGATACGCGTTGAAGGTTTGCCCGTAGAATATCCTGGCTTCAGTGTTAATATTATGAGATCCCATCACGGACCTGGTGAATTTCTGGGCTATGTAAAGGTCCTCATTTGTACAATCGGATGAAACGATCATGCCAAACTCTTCGGGTTTGCACGATGAGAGTATGCCCGCGGCGATTCCGATTGCTTCCTTCCAGTTTGTATTAAACCTGTGACCTTCACGGAAAGTAAAAGGTTTTTTTATTCGTTTATGGCTGTTAACCAGCTCTGTCACGCAGAATCTGCCCTTTACGCATAACTGCCGATCGCTGACATGTGAATCTCCGGCTGGGAGGGACCCGATTACCTTCTTCCCTTTCACCTGAAGATCGAGCCGGCATCCCGTACCGCAGAAAGCGCAAGTGGTTGTAACCGCGTAATCCGCTTTACCTTCCCATTTTCTCGCTTTTTCAGAAAGCGCGCCTGTCGGACAAGTCGAAACACAGGCTCCACAGAACTCGCAACCAGCTTCGAGATGCGTCCTTTCGAACGCGGGGCCTATCACCGTATTACGCCCACGCTGTTTGAAAGCGAGGATGTTAGCCGTACGTACCTCCTGGCACATCCTTATGCATCTTCCGCAAAGTATGCAAAGATTATAATCCCTGTCGTAGAACGGATCGTTCTTTTCTACTTTGAGATTCCTGTAGTAGACGGGATATCCGATCTCCTCGACACCGAGATACTCGACGACATCCTGAAGTTCACATTGCTGATCGCTTGGACAATACCGGCACCCCGTCGTAACACCGACTTTTCTAATTGTAGCCGTCGATTCTTTACATTCCAGTCTCTCATCACATATCAGACAGCTCGATGTATGTTCGCTGAGAATCAGCTGAAGGATTTCCTTTCTTTCTTCCTGGATCTGCGCGGTATGAGTCATGATCTTCATTCCGTCCGCGACCGGCGTAGTGCAGGAAGTAGGGAAACCCCTCATTCCTTCTACTTCCACTATGCACATCCTGCAGCCACCGAACGGACTCATCTCCGTATGAGCGCACAACGTCGGGATATACACGCCGCTTTGTTCTGCAGCTTCGAGTATCGTTGAACCGGTTTCACAACTGTACTTTTTATTATCTATGAATATCGTTAGTTTTCCTTTTCGTTTACTCATTTGCGGCACCCCGCTTTGACCTGATGATGATCGCATCGCCTGCTATCGCGTCGAAACGACAGATCTCGTAGCAGGCCCTGCATTTGATGCATTTTTTTGGATCAAGATTATGAATCTCCGACCTCGGCCCCGTGATCGCTCCCGTCGGGCAGACATCCACGCACCTCTGACAGCCCGTGCATTTTCCAGGTACCACCCGGTACTCGATCAGCTCCCTGCATACTGCAGCTTCACAATGTTTATCCTTCACATGCATCATGTACTCTGGACGGAAATACTTAAGGGTTGTGAGAACTGGATTAGGGGCGGTTTGTCCCAGTCCGCAAAGCGATCCCCTCTTAATCGTCTCCCCCAACGTCTGCAATTTTGTTAGATCCTCCGCCACACCGTCTCCCTTTGTGATTCTTTCGAGTATCTCTACAAGATGCCTCGTCCCGATGCGGCAGGGAGCGCATTTCCCGCAACTCTCTTTCTGTGTGAAATTAAGAAAATACCTCGCCAGGTCAACAACGCAAGTATCCTCGTCCATTACAATGAGTCCACCCGATCCCATAATCGATCCCGCCGCGCCGAGGGATTCATAATCGACGGGAGTATCTAAAAATTCTTCCGAGAGACAGCCTCCTGAAGGCCCCCCTGTCTGAACAGCTTTAAACGGTTTGACCGTTCCACCACCTATGTCGAATATTATTTTCCTCAGGGACATTCCCAATGGGACCTCTATGAGTCCCGCTCTCCGAATCTTGCCAACCAGAGAGAAAGTTTTCGTTCCTCTGTTTCCCTCTGTGCCAAATTGTGTGTACCAGGTAGCTCCCTCTCTCAATATATTTGGGAGTGTGCCAAGAGTCTCTACGTTATTGATGATCGTTGGCATTCCGTGAAGACCCGAGACAGCGGGAAATGGAGGCCGTGACCTTGGCATGCCCCTTTTTCCCTCAATCGATCCAATAAGAGCTGTCTCTTCACCACATACAAAAGCCCCGGCACCTTCCTTTATCCTTATGTCGAAATCAAATCCAGATCGATGAATATTCTTACCGAGAAAACCGTATTTGCGCATCTGGGTTATAGCCTTTTTGAGTCTCTGGATCGCCAGTGGATACTCTGCCCTTATGTATATATATCCTATGCTGGCGCCGATTGCGTATGCGGCGATCAGTAATCCTTCAAGCACTGCGTGTGGATCACCCTCGATCAACGACCTGTTCATGAACGCGCCGGGATCTCCCTCATCGGCGTTGCATATCATACATTTCTGTTTACCCGGAGATTCCCTGCATATTCTCCATTTCCTGTAGGTCGGAAATCCTGCCCCGCCCCTTCCCCTGAGACCTGCCTTTTCAATTTCGTTAATCACGCCCTCTGGCCCAAGTCTGAATGCGTTAAAGATAGCATCGTACCCTTCATTGGCAATATAGTGATCAATCTCTCCTGGATCGATAAAACCACAGTTCCGCAGCACAATCCTCACCTGGGGTTTCAGCATTGGAAGATCAAAAAAACGTTCTATCCCTTTTGCGTACCCTTTCGGGTCATCGCCAAAGTAGCCGATGGCCAGTTTAGGCATAGGATCGTTTTTAAGCAGGTTCGATTCAACAATCCTCCCGGCAAGAGCGGGTATCACGTTGGCATAGCTTATCCTCGGCATACCGGGTAACCTGATATCCATCAGGGGCTCCAGGTAGCAAGGTCCGATACAACCAACCTGAATAATCTTTGCTTTGAGATTGTTATTCGCCAGCGTCTCCCTGATCTGATCCAGTACTTTTGGAGAACCTGCCGCCTTTCCGCATGACGCCATACCAATATATATCACAGGAACCTTGCTGTTATTTAGCGCTTCCCATTTTCTTGCTGCTGATTCCTTTATTTTCAAGTAATCATTCATATTTATCCATCGTTTCCTTTAAACGTATCACCGTCATTCTGCTGTAGATATCATCGTTTATCTGTATCACTGGAGCCAACGCGCAACATCCAAGACACGCAACCTGTTCATAATCGTATCTCATATCCTCGGTTGTCTGCCCGGGTAAGATACCAAGATCGCGCTCAACCGCTTCGGAGAGTATCTGCCCACCTTGTACGTGACACGCCGTTCCAAGACAAACCTTAATAGAGTTCCTGCCCGGTTCATTGAATCTGAACTGCGAATAGAACGACGCCACACCGAATATCTGGTTCTCCGAGATTCTCAGGTACCGGGCGGTCTGTCTGACACTATCCTCGGAGATAAACCCCAATTTTTTCTGAATCTTCTGCAATATCGGGATAAGATTACCCTCGTCGTCCCTGAATCCGGACAGGATATTGCTGATATCTTTCTTTTTGGCTCCCCTTTTTCCCATTCTGGATCACCTTTCTATCTGGTTGCCTTTCATTCCACGAAAGATTGAAGCTGATACCCGTATTAGTCTTTTCCGGTTTTATGGGCCAAAAATATGCAGTCAGTCAGTTTCGCTTCGTTCCTGACGAAATCCTCAGCAAAGGCTTTGCAGGTCGGGGCACCGCAGCAACCACAGTCGATCTGAGGTAATTTCAAGTAGACTCTCTCCATTTCCTTCATCCGCTTTATCGATGTGGCCAGGTCACTGTCGAAATACTTGGTCGGGCGTGGCATTACAGGGTTCTCTATATTGTAGTAGCCACGCTTAAATTTACTGATTATCTCTTTCTCGTTTAATTCCGGCCGATGCTCATACAAATGTTTCTGCTGATAACTATTCGCACGGGCAATATACGGATTTTCTGTAACGTACGGCCCGCCGACACAACCCTGCAAGCAGGTTAATGCCTCCACGAAATCAACATCTCTTAGCCTTGAATTCTCGATATCGTCGAAAATTTTCATCACATGTTCGACACTGGTAACAACCAACCTGTTATTTACCCTGGTAGACCAGTTCTTTCCGGCAAATGTGGAGAAGTCTGCGGCGAAGCAGAAATTATCGGGTATAACTGACGGATCAAAGTTCTCCTTAATCGCTATCACATGCGGAAAAATAAGGGAATACGTGTTTTTTATCGACAGCGCGCCATCGAACCACGACATCAATTTCTCAGCGGGCTGCTTGATCGAAACAATCTTTGCGGGACAGGGAGAAATGTAGAAGACACCTATCTCCTCGGGTTTCAAACCGAGTTTGCCTGGAATTGTCTGTCTGATCTCCCTTGCGGTTACTTCTCGTGGAGCATCGAGCGGAAGAACGAGCTCGACCAGATCGGGAAACTTCACCTGGAGAAGCCTTACAGTGGCCGGGCAGTGAGAAGATATTATCGGTCTTCGCCCTTCATACTCCTCCATGTATTGCTCCACGGCTATCGAAAGCGCGTCCGAGGAAGGAGCAACATCTACAACCATATCAAATCCAATTTCCTTTAGAGCCATATGTATTATATACGGATGTATAGAAGGATCGAATTGCGAATAAAGGACGAGAGAAGGGATGGCAATCTTGAACTTGAAATTATTAAAGTCATCGACAAGATCGGTCATTGATTGAATCGCATTCTCCGGGCAGACGGAGATGCACGTCCCGCAGTCCACGCACAGCTCAAAGGATATTTTTGCCTTTTTGTCTCTTACCCTTATTGCCTGTGTGGGGCAACTACGCATACAGGTCATATGGCCCTTGCATATCGATTCCTCAACTCTGTGCGTATGGAAATACTGTGTCACTACTTTATTTGCTGCCTTTCCTAGTGATGCTACCGGAGATAGAATTTTAAATTGAGTTTTGTTCCTTTACCGACTTCACTTTTTATGGTCATTTCATCCGAATTTTTATCTATATTAGGTAACCCCATCCCTGAGCCGAACCCCATAGCTCTCATCTCTTCGGTTGCCGTCGTATATCCTTTTTGCATGGCCCGGTCTATATCGGGAATTCCCTTTCCGATGTCATCGAGGATCACCTCTACCCAACTCGGTGTAACATTGAGAGTCACGTCTGCTCTCTTTGCGTGCATTACGACATTCATCTCTGCTTCATAAGTGGAGATTGCAATCCTTCTGACGAAGAGTGGATCAAATCCGATCTTTTTGAGCATCGATTTCACATTGGTCGACACCATGCCGGCGCTGGCAAAATCACTGCCCTCGATTTTGAACTCCTGGTGGAGTAACATCTCATTCTTTCGCTGTTCCCCCTCCACACCCGGGATGAATTCCGTTTCCACATTCTTCGCCGCTTCGATTTTCAGACAGGCATCATACATGTCATGCTCCGACGAGAGCAGTATCATACCATTATCCCTGGCATATTTCTCCGATCCGTCCTTGGGGTGTTTACCCCTGATGAAGATAACTCCATTGAATTCTGCCATATGAGCAGAGATTACCGCCTGCCTGGAAGCTAATCCTGTCAGAAGGATCGACTCGGGTCGGCCGAAAGCAAGAACATCACTCATCAGATCTGAAGCATAGATGTGCTTTACTATAGTATCCAGTTTGTCTTCTCCCTCCAGCACCGAGGCTTCGAGAGCTTTCTTAATTGATCTTATCTTCACTGTCCAAGTCCAAGTTTATATAACTTTCCTACGAGTTCGAAAGTCGTAAGGTCCGACAACAAAACTGCTATCATGTATTTTGAAGCAAGATCTGCTGTTTCCTTTGGTACTTCCTTACCGCCGGAAATGATTATCGCTGAGGAGTCCACGAGATTGGCGGCAGAAACGATACTCTTGTGCGTCTGTATTGTAAGCCACAGGTTACCTGACTTGGCTCCCGCCATAACATCGCTGATCATGTCGGAGACAAAAACACCGGTTATTTCCCGCTCTTCGTATTCATTTAATGCCTTGAGTCCCAGTTTTTCAACAATTTCTTTTGTAGTCACAAGATTCCTCCCTGATCAATTAATTCAATACACAGTGGCATCAAAAAAGAGATTTTCTATTGGTAACTTTTTCCTCTGAGAGCATCCCAATATCATGGATCAGTTCTCCCCTGCACATCGATATATCATTTATCAGGTCATAGGATACAACCTTGATCCTCGACCTCGATGTATCTCTTCTCTGGTTGAAGTAGTCAGTCAAGATGTCAATTTTCTCCTCCGGGTATGGTTTTCCCTCTTCCCTCGGTAGAAAACCAAACGCCACAACCAACCATGTTTTCTCAGCTTCGAGAGTTTTCTGCATGATATCGATCCGGCATTCCGGGATACATCCCGTGCAATGAAGTAATCCCATAAGATCATGAAAGGTTTCAATATGACCACACTCGGTGCAACGGAGATCGAAACTGAATGTTTGCGCGTTTTCAGCGCAATACCAGTGACAATCTCCTTCCCTATATTCATCACCGATCGCCGGAGGAGCATTCTCGGTAAAGAAGGTTCTCAGATCGTGACAGTGAAAACATCTTTCAAAAACAAGAAATCCAAACTTGATATTATCCATATCCCACCGATGTTGACATCCAGTCATTTCCACTTCCTCCTTTCTGCAGTGCCTTGAAGAGTTGTTTGGAAACAACAATATAAATTCAGTTTTGCCATTAGCTATTATCAGCCATATCGTATTTCATTTGAACATAGTTACAGAAACAAGTCAAAAGGATATTTAGTAATTTAAATTCAATTAAATAAAATTCTGCATAAATAAATTTTGTATAAAACGGAAATTTAATGTTTTCTTCATAAGATCCCCGCTATTTGAATACATTTTGCATGAATACATTTTGCATAAAAAAGAGCGCGAAATAAGCCAAAAGCGCGGACGCGAGCGGTGTCGCAATCCAACCAAGACTTATCTGGCCGAGTTTTTTAAAATTCAAATTTCTTCCGCCTTTTGCGAAACTGATCCCCATCACGGCACCAACAACCGCCTGTGATGAAGAAACCGGAACCAATGGAAATGAAGGCAAATGGCGTAAAGCAAGAAAGTTGTGTACTCCTTGTGACGCGAACAAGAATAATGTTATCGAACTTGCCAGAACAACAACAAACGCCGTTACAGGGGAGAGCTTAAATATCCCTGACCCGACAGTCATCATAACTTTTTTAGAATATGTAAAAATACCTACGGCAATTGCGATTCCACCCACGAGGAATAATTGCTGGATAGATGAAAAGTGCAATAACCCCGCAAGAGTAATATCTTCGAAAGGTGATGAATTAATGAAGACTCCCATCACATTACCAATATTATTCGCGCCTAAACTATAAGATCCAAATGCCCCAACTATTACGAGTCCGATTCTTGTATAAGCATCCAGCCGCATGAGATGTATCCGGGAACGTTCGACAATTTTCTTGACAAGATGAAAAAGCATAAAAGCAAAAAACGCTGACAAGACTGGAGAAAAGACCCAGCTTCCCACGATTTTTGAAAGCGCGCTCATGTTTGTGGCGGTTTGTGAAAAGAAGTTCCAACCAATAATGGCGCCGACAATCGCCTGAGATGTAGAAACAGGTAACCCGGCTCTTGTCATCCACAGCACCGTAACAGCCGCGGCCAATGCAACAATAAACGCCCCGGCCAGTTCATTTACCGAACCCAACTCCCCCAAAGTGTGAGAAGCTCCGGCGCCACTTACAACAGCCCCAATAATAACAAACATCCCGGAGATTAAGGCCGCGGTTTTGAACCTGATCATCTTTGTTCCTACTGCTGTTCCAAAAATGTTCGCCGCGTCATTTGATCCCAGAGACCAACCCAGAAAAAGTCCGCTGGACAAGAATAATATGATAATTAACATAAGATTATTCTCCGGAATTCAGCTTATATTCTTCGCTTAATCGCGTATACAGACAAACGTTCGGCAACTTGTTTCGACATATCGGAAACTGCCGCGATTTTTTCAGCGAAATATCTCAAATGAACTTTCTGACTGAGAGGTTCGATCCTGTCACTATTAAAAACCTTTCTCTTTAACTCTTCTTCCACATCGTCAGCTTCATGTTCATAAAATTGCACTTTATTAACGTAATCGTTAACCATACCAATATCACGAAAGAAAGCTCGAGCTCCTTTCACCACCGCTTCTACAGTTTTTGAAGAAAGTTCCGCAAGTTCAATAAAGTCATTTTTTAGAAATTCTCGAATATCAGGAGTTTCGATGGAAAATTGTTTTAGAACTTTCTCACAGATATCAATTATATCATCGAGAGTTTCGAGAAGACCGAGCACATCACCGCGAGATTCCGGGATTAGCATATAAGTATAAAGCTTGCGCTTTATGCCGCGCCGAACCTCATCCGCTTCACTTTCTAATAGAGAGATATCTTTAAAGTTCTTTTCAAACTTTTCTCTTTTTCCATTTACATACGCTTTTACACCTTCATTAAAGATCAACCCCGACCTGGTTACCTGATCAAGATAACCATCGATGGCGCTCTCCAGTTGTTTGGATTTTCTATTAAAAAAATTTGGCATATTTTGAGTTCCTTTCTTTTAATAGAGAGCCCCTAATCACGGATAATTCTACGTAAAACAGTATCCGGGTCTTTTAGCAATCTGACTTCCAGGGGCATTTTGCCCGGCAGGCTGTGGGTGGCGCAGGAAAGACAAGGGTCATACGCTCTGAATGCCATTTCAACCATGTTAAGCAACCCGTCATTGACATCACCGTTGTGGATCAGCCTTTTAGCCACCCGTTCTATCTCCATGTTCATAGCGGCGGCGTTGGCTACCGTCGCAACAATCAGATTCGCGGCGGTAATAATCCCTTTTCCATCAGATTTATAATGATGAATAAGGGTCCCCCTCGGGGCCTCCACAACACCAATGCCTTCTTTTGGAGTACCCAATTCCATATTTCTTATGTCGGAAGAGGTTAATTCTTCAAACGCGGAAAGTTCTACAAGGCGTTCCGCCGCGTAAAGTACCTCGACAAGACGAGCCCAGTGATTCGCGAGAGTATTATGGACAGGTTTACAGCCAATTGTGGCAAACAGCCGTTCATATTCCTCATGGGCGAGAGGTGTTGCCATTCCATCAGCCACGTTAAGACGGGCAAGAGGAGCAACCCGGTAAATACCGCTCTTTTTCCCATCGACAATCCCTTTCCAGCCGATCTTTCGCAGATAGGGAAATTTAATAAATGTCCAGGGTTCAACATGTTCAGCGATTATTCCAGCATAATCAGCTTCCTTAAATTGTTCGATCTGCTTACCTGTCTGATCAACCACACGAATGTCACCGTCATATAGATTAACCTTCATGTTCCCGTCAACCATTCCCATATAATTGGTTTCCAGGTAATAGGTATCAGAGAGAATGATATCCACGTACGATTTATTTTCCAGCACAATATCATTAAACGCCTGAAGAGTTATTTTCGCGAACTCTACAGCATCATTCGCGAATTCTTTCAGGTTTTTCCGTGCTTCTTCAGTTACCTGTTTTGCCACTCCCCCCGGAAGTCCCAATACAGGATGGATTGGTTTGCCGCCCAGTTCCGCCATGAGCGCGCGACAGCGTTTTCGTATTTCAATAACCTTTTTACCCATCTCAACACCGACTTTATCAATCACACCCAGGATGTTACGAGTTCCTTTCGGAGCATCGGGGCCAACGATAAAGTCAGGTCCGCCGAGAAAATAGAAATGAAGCAGGTGGTCTTCGAATATGAACAGATTATAGAACAGTTCCCGGATAGCCCTTGCAGCCAAAGTCGGTTTAACCTGATATAGGGAATCAAGGGCTTTTGTCGCCGCCATGTGGTGGGCCGTCGGACAGACACCGCAGATTCGTGATGTAATCTGCGGCATTTCTTCCGC
>DAOWMJ010000201.1 GCA_030643145.1 Candidatus Latescibacterota bacterium
CATATCAAAAAAACGGACTCCTATGGAGAAGACGGCGATATCGAAAAGAAGAAGGGGGTAATTGAAGATGTCGACGCCAATCTTCCCGCCCTTCTCGATCTTAAGCCGGATGTCCTGATTGTAACGGGGGATCACTCAACGCCATGCGCTCTTAAAGGCCACTCTTGGCATCCCGTGCCATTCCTGATACATTCGAATATGTGCGGAAGGGATGCCTCTAAAGGTTTCAGTGAGGCTGAATGCGACCGCGGCAGTCTCGGGATTTTCCCGGCTGTTTCAATCATGGAGTTAGCTCTGGCTAACGCAGGGATGCTGAAAAAATATGGAGCATAGTATGCGCGTCTCGTAAGAATTCTATCTTTCTTGACCTGTTTCCGCCTCAGATATTATCTGAAAAGTAGAGGCTATCGCTTCGAGCCTTTTAATATTTTCCTCTTCTATGCCGGTTTTTCCCCCCGCAGTCGTCGAGCACAGAATAGTATACAGTTTCCCTTCTTTAAGAATCATCGTCATTATCCACCATCCGCGGAGGCTGACCTTCCCTGTTTCATGAAACCAGGCTCCATGAGCGCCCTTTAACGATTTCCCCCCTATCAGGATAGATTTTTTACTCTTTAACTTAAGCTCCCTCTCCTGAGCGGTGCATTTAAAACTTCCGACCCGATCGTAAATATCCTGCATGATCAACTGTTTTAGGGAGGTTGGCTGCCATTGAACCTCTATTTCCTCATATCCCTTCTCCGTTTGTCTTGCCCAGAAGATCCGCCCTGCTTTTCTGTTTCCCCCTCCTCCTCCCGCACGAAAACCGGAAGGGAAAATAAACTTGAAATCAGGGTTAACCGTAGAAACCGCTTCGTGCTGGAAAAGAGAACGGATATTAAATGAAAGAATGTTCTTATGAAGATAATTCTCTGAACCTGAGATCACACCTTCCGACGATATAGATAAAATCGCGTCAGCAACCGGTATATCTTTTCTGATTTTTTCTCTGCACATATTTCTTAAAGAGACAATATATTCCCTCTCCAGCTCAATATCCTCCTTTTTGCATATCCTTCCTTCCCCTGGAATAAGGTATTCCGGGTTCATTCCCTCAACTATTTCAAGCGCCTTTAACCAATTGTCAAAATCGACACTCCGGTCAGCTAGATTAGGATGATATCCCTTGCTTAGAATCCCTCCCGTGAATATTATTTCACCATCGTCAATTGAGACAATGCAATCCCCCTCAGTATGAGCCGGCCCGAAATAATTTAAAGTGACTTTTGTGGATCCCAGATCCAGGGTTAAATTGTCTTCCATAACAGAGTCGGGGAGAGTGATTTCAATATTCCGCAGCTCTTTATATTTCACAGGATCCTTATCCTTATAATAACTCATGTACAAAGGAGAGTATTTCTTAATGTCACGAATTGTCTCGGGGCGGGCGATAATAACCGCGCCCTCTTTCCTGAAAACCGAATTGCCCCAGACATTGGCCGGATGGTAATGAGTATTAACAAGATAGATGATTGGAAGATCTGTAACAGTTCTAATTGCCCCGAGTAATTCGCGGGCAAGTTTCGGTGTATTTCTGGAGTCAATAACGAGCACACCTTTTGTTCCGACCACGAATCCCGTGTTAGCGCCGAGGCCATTTTCAGGTGAAGCGTCGGCGGCAATATAAGCATAGGCCTTCTCATTAAGTTTCACCAGCCCTGTTTTTTCTTCACGCACACGGCTGCCGCAACCACTCATCAGCAGAACCACAAAAATAATCGGTATTATTAAGGCTGATTTTTTCATTCTATCTTCCTCCTGGGATTACTTTTCATAAAAAGAAACGGGAATCAGGGCTGGTTGGTTCCTTTCATAGCCCGACATAGGGATCTCTTCATAATCTAAATTTTCTTAACGTACTTTATCAATCTCTTTCTCACAACGGAAGGAAAATAGAACGATATCTCCCGCCATATAAATTATATCAATTCTATCTTTTAGCTCTGTGTCCTTAAATTCCCGCAAACTCACGGGTGATGAGATAAATACCCTGCCGGGGTCCTTTTTTACAACTTGTACGATTTCTTGCGGTTCTTTGTAGTTCCCTTCCGGCGCCCATCCCCCGTAAAAGAGAAATCTTGCTTTCTCATATTTATTAATATCCATTTTGAAACTGAATACAGCCCGGTTTGCCTCTATTGTTTTCGCTTTAGCCTCAGCCACAAGTTCCACCGAATCCGTTTCTCTTCTATGAAGGCTCAACGGTGTCGTAAAAAGAAGGAGCATTAGAAAACACAAAATCCCTACCATAGTTTGATTAAAAGACCAAAGCATTTCTAAATTACGAAACCACCTCGCCATTTCCCTTGCCGCCAATATTGAAACAACCGGAAGAACAGGCAGAAACCCCCCGGGGTAAGAAGGTTCTATAACCGCAATAGAAACAAAGAAAAAGATGGCAAAAGAGAGGAGGCTATAATCGGTCCCTGAGATATCGCGGTATTGTTCTTCCCTTCTATGCCAAAACAAAATTCTGATACCCGCCGCCGTCGCTGGAATTGACCAGGGAAGAAATCCTATCCACACTTTTCCCGCCGATTTAAAAAGCATACCCAAAGATCTAGAGAAACCCGGGAAATTTCCTAATCCAAACCATACAAGAGAACCTGCTGAAATATCATTGCCGGAGTTCAATATAGCAGGAAGAACCCAAACGCTCCCAACCGCGACCGCCGCCAATGTTATCAACCAAAAATCTATTCTTTTGTATAGGACCCTTCTCCCGCGGTCAAAAAGCACTGAAAAAATACCCGCGCCCAAAGGGAAAAGTCCTCCGATCCCGGCGCTCAGCATTCCTCCGGCAATGCCGGCAGCCCAAAGTACCATCCCCAGCTTCTTCTCCGGCAATAACAACCAGCCCATCAAGGAAAGTGTCATAAACATTGTAAAAGGAAGATTAAAGGTAATATGAGGAGAATATTTCGCGAATATTGGACTTGCGGCGAGTATTATTCCGGAAAGAAGGCCAACGGCGTGCCTATCCGTTATCCAGTCTGAGGGATTAGTAGTTGCATCGCGTTCGGCGCCCCCTGTAACAAAAACAAAAAAAAGAATAACGATGGAAAAAAGAACAAAAGGAAGCCGTGCCGCAACCTCTGTGGTCCCCAGCATTTTGATAAAAGGCGCGGCAAAGACAGCCGGCAGGGGCGGAAGATTGTAAAGAGCCCCGGAATTAAAATGCATTGTCAGGAAATTACCGGTTTCGAACACTTCTTTCGCGGCCTCGGCCGCAAGAGCTTCTTCGTCGGCAGGGAGAGTACCTTCCCAGATGCCCCACGCTGTTATTACCATGACGGAAATGAAAAAGAGAACAACCAGAAACGGTCCTCTACCCCGTTCTCCCGCAAGAAAGGGAAGTTCGATCAATTTGCCCCCCTTTGTACCTTCAATGTTTAAACACTTAAGGATTTCCCGGGCAACCTTTTCAGTTCAGAGTTTTAGATCCCGAAAACCCAATGCGATTATAAACCAAGGCGGCAAATTTTGCAAAGCCATCATTTTTTGTTTTATAAAAATAGCACAGAAAAAAGGCGGTAACAGACCGTGTCAATTCTGATGTTACCGCCTCGTCCACCTCATGAATTTTTCTATTTAGACACCAACAGCCTTATCAATAAAAGCCTTTAGGTATTCCTTAGGCACGGCGCCCGCCATCGAATCAACAACTTCCCCACCTTTGAAAATCTTTATATTCGGTATACTCATTATACCGTATTTGATCGCGATGTCACGTTCTTCATCCGTATTGATTTTTGCAAATTTAACCGTGCCGTCGTATTCTCCTACAAGTTCTTCCATTACCGGACCGATCATCTTGCACGGCCCGCACCATGGAGCCCAAAAATCAACCACCACCGGA
>DAOWMJ010000052.1 GCA_030643145.1 Candidatus Latescibacterota bacterium
CAGTGCAATGACGCGATTGTCGCGGTTGATATAGCGGTCGCGCTCGCGGATCTGTTCGGGGTCGGCATTAATGATCTTCCGCTCTCTCTTAACATAAGCTGGATGGAACAAAAGGCGGTTTCCATTCTATGGAGCCTGCTTTATCTTGGAATCAAGGGGATTACACTTGGCCCCATCCTTCCAGCATGGATAAACGAGGATATTCTGAAGGTTCTTGTGGATAACTATGATATTCATATGATTACTGAGCCTGAGGCGGATATCGCCCGAATGATGGGCTAAAGCAATTGCTTGCCTTTGCCGCTGAGCTTTAAAGTGTTCAGGAGTGTTTGGAACTGAGGGAATAGTGAAAAGGAATATTATAACAATCGATGAAGAAAAATGTAATGGATGTGGTGTTTGTATACCCGACTGCCCTGAAGGCGCTCTGCAGATTATTGACGATAAGGCGAGGCTTGTGAGTGATCTTTTTTGTGATGGCCTCGGGGCTTGCATCGGGAGCTGCCCGCAAGGGGCGATAACTATCGAAGAGCGGGAAGCTGAACCTTATGATGAATGCAGGGTTATGGAGAATGTTGTAAAATACGGAGAAAATACAATCAAGGCCCACTTGAGCCACCTGAAAGAACATGGCGAGATCAAATATTTGGGGCAGGCTCTGCAGTTTCTTCGCGATCGTGATATTGATATTCCTGATGATTTTGCGGATAATAGCAATCATTGTCATGATGTAACAGGCTGTTGTCCAGGCAGTTCGCCGCTCGATTTAAGCGCCAGGCGCGAAGCAGATCCCCCGGGGGAAACAATAGGCGCTGTGTGTTCGGGCGGCGGAGAAAAGCAAACAGAAAAGAGACCAAAAACAAACCGTGTGAAACTCTCTTCAGAGCTCAGACAGTGGCCGGTTCAGCTTAAACTGCTGAATCCGGTTGCATCCTATTTTGACGACGCGGATCTTTTGATAGCCGCCGACTGCACAGCGTTCGCGCATGGAGATTTTCACCGTAGGTTCGTGCGGGACAAGATTGTGATAATGTTTTGTCCGAAGCTCGATCCATACATCGATGAGTATATTGAAAAACAGGCTGCTATTTTCTCCTCTCATGAAATAAAATCGATTACTATCGCACGGATGGAAGTGCCGTGCTGTGGGGGAGTTGGGATGATTGTTCAGAGGGCGTTGGAAAAAGCAGGAAAAAACATCTTTGTGAAAGATTATACAATCTCCGTGGGTGGAGATATTGTATGAATAATGTTCGGATTGGAGAGATGAAAGAAAAGATTGTTTTAATGTTGAGAGAAAGTAGATTGTGAGTAAAAAGGTGTTTTTAGCACAGGAGAAAAGATTTGAATAAACTGGAGGTCAAACCGGGTATTTACTGGGTTGGCGGTATAGATTGGGATATAAGAAATTTCCACGGATACATGACCCAGCGAGGCACAACGTATAACGCCTATCTTATTGTCGATGAAAAAATTGTGCTTGTTGATACGGTAAAACACTATTTGTCTGAAGAAATGCTCTCCCGCATAGGGGAGATAATCGACCCCGGTAAGATCGATTATATTCTTTCCAATCATGTGGAAATGGATCATTCAGGTGCGATACACAAGATTTTAGAGGCTTCTCCGGACGCGAAAATAATAACATCAACGCAGGGGGAAAAGGGTCTTAAAAGGCATTACAAGAGGGATTGGAAATTTCATGTAGTAGATTCCGGCGATACCTTAAAAATCGGTAAAAGGACACTTCATTTTGTACACACGCCGATGGTTCACTGGCCCGACAATATGGTGACATATATACCCGAAGACAGGATTCTCTTTTCAAATGACGCCTTTGGACAGCACATAGCTTCCTTGGAAAGATTTGATGATGAGTTGGGCCGGGAAATGATTATGGAAGAAGCGGCAAAATACTATGCGAATATTGTTCTTCCTTATGGCAACAGGGTTCAGAAGGCTTTAGCTGACCTGTCTGGATTGGAAATAGATATGATAGCTCCGAGCCATGGAATTATCTGGCGCTCTATGATTCCGGATATTCTCAAGGAGTACGGTAAGTGGTCATGCAACGAGACGGAAAAAAGAGCGCTTATAATATATGATTCTATGTGGGGGTCTACTGAAAGAATTGCGTTTGCTTTTATGGAGGGATTAAGAGAACAGGGCATCCGAATCAACCTGAGAAACCTCAAAACGAATCACATCTCTGATATTCTTACCGATTTACTCACCTCGAGATTGATTCTGATCGGATGCCCAACTCTTAATAACGGTATGCTTCCATCGATGGGGGCGTTTCTTACATATTTAAAGGGCCTTAAACCGAGTGGAAGAATCGGGGCGGCGTTTGGTTCATACGGCTGGGGAGGCCAGGCGGTTGGAGAAATCGAAAAAGTGATGCGGGATCTCAAATGGGAATTGCCTGTGGAGAAAATAAATATTAAATATGTTCCGGATGATGAAGAATTAGTCATGGTCAGAAAAATAGGTAATAAGCTGGGAAAGATTGCGCTGACATGAGAATGGGAATCAATTGAAAAAGGAGGTTTGGAAATGGCTGAAAGAATGCAGGTCTACAAGTGCGAGATTTGCGGAAATATTGTAGAAATATTCCATGGTGGAAAGGGTGAACTTGTTTGCTGCAATCAACCGATGAAACTGATGGAAGAACAGAATGCTGACTGGAAGACGGAGAAACATGTACCGGTTATTTCGCGGGAGGGTGAGAATATCAAGGTAGTAGTGGGAAGCACTCCTCATCCGATGACAGATGAGCATTATATTGAATGGATAGAGATTGTCGATGATAACGGCAGGGTCTGTCGCAAACACCTCAAGCCCGGAGATTCGCCTGAAACACATTTTCTGATGTGCGAAAATTGTGGTAAGGGGTTATACGCTCGTGAATACTGCAATCTTCATGGATTGTGGTCGATTAAAGAGTAGCGTATAACACTGATTTTTGGCTGTGTTGCATGCCGAATGGATTGAATGGCAGGGTTTTACCGCACAATTGCCTAAATTAATGTGTTTTTATTAAACGGAATAATTTAAGTAAAGGAAAAATAATAATGGCATCTTTAAAAGGAACAAAGACGGAGAAGAACCTGCTCGCGGCATTCGCGGGAGAATCACAGGCCAGGAACCGCTATGATTATTTTGCTTCAAAGGCAAAGAAGGAGGGGTATATTCAGGTCGCGAATATATTTCTTGAGACTGCTCTTAACGAAAAGGAACACGCGAAGCGTCTATTTAAGTTACTTGAAGGCGGAGAAGTTGAAATATGCGCCGGTTTCCCGGCTGGAGTGATAGGTTCTACAACCGAAAACCTCGAAGCCTCCGCGGCTGGCGAGAATCATGAGCATACCGAGATGTATCCCACCTTTGCCAAAGAGGCCGAAGAGGAGGGTTTTTCTGCAATCGCGGATATTTTCAGTTCGATAGCCGTAGCTGAGAAACAGCACGAGAAACGCTTCCTGGATTTACTCGATAATATTGAAAAGAGTACGGTATTCAAGAAAGAAAAAACCGTAAAATGGCGGTGTAGCAACTGCGGATATATCCATGAAGGGACAGAAGCCCCCGATGTGTGCCCCGCCTGCGCGCATCCTCGCGACTATTTTGAAGTTCTTGGAGAAAACTGGTAGACTGTGTAAGGGAGCAGGAAAAGTAAATTATAGCGTTAAATGATTTCCCTGGGTTAGATTGTGTGTCTCTAACACCAATGGAAGGTCCCCGCGCGATTTATTGACAGTGCGGAAACAGGATGTAGGGAAATAATATGGATGTCGCGGTATATTTTCTGGAGGAGTGTTTATGATAGCTCAGAACTGGGTTTGCGGTGAATGCGGGTTTGCAGCGATTGACCTGTTTCCGCCGGAGCACTGCCCCAAATGCGGCAGCGGCAGGAAAAATTTTAAAAGTAAAGATGAATACTCTTTTCCCGAGGACAAAATCGATGATCTAATCCGTATCTGTGAGAAAATAAGTTACGGATTATATCTTGTAAGTTCTGTTGATGGTGACAAGATAAATGGGCAGATATGTAATACCCTTTTTCAAATAACCAGTACCCCCCCATCTTTTGCTATCGGGATAAATCATAGAAACCTGACGCATGACTATATCGTAAAAAGCGGGGTTTTTGCGGCAACTATTCTGGGGGAGAATGATCAGAGAATTGTCCGGAGATTCGGATACAGATCCGGGAGGGATTTTGAGAAATTCAAGAGCATCCCATTTATTACAGGGGATACAGGCTGTCCTATATTAAATAATGCTGTAGGTTATATTGAATGTTCTGTTATGAAAGAGAAAACCGTTGATGCTGGAACTCATACTATATTTATTGGGAATATTGTGGGAGGGAAATTATTAAACGATATAGAACCAATGACATATGCGTACTATTCCAAAGTTAAAAACACTTAATTTTCTTAAAGCTTGATGGAGAAGTAATGAGCCGGAGTGAAATAGAGCAAGTATTGAAGGTGCTTTCGGGAGCGATTAAAAGGGAAACGACGGCTTTTAACTATTATAACCGGGTAAGCGAAGATCTTTCACTTCCTCAGGGTGTAAGGGGTCTTCTCTCTAGGCTTGCTGAGGAAGAACGTATGCACAGGCACCTCCTTACAAATGAGTATCAGGCTGTAGAAAGAGGTTGGGGCGACGCGGAGCGGCCCGACAGCGACCTTTCATATTCAATCCCCGAAAATCTTTCTTTTATTTCCCTCAACATTTCTAATGATCTTGAAAGTGCCGCTGTGTCGTTACCCTCTGTGTTTGTTGGGGGGGATAACATTCTATCTACGGTAATAAAGGAACATGACTCTGAAGATAGGGGCACATTCCTGCTTCTTTATGATGTGATGGGGCATAGCATAGAGACAACACAGATCAATGCTCTTGCTGCCAGAATTATGGGTGAATATATTGAAAATTCCTGTTCAGCGAAGATGGAAATGGATTTGTTAAGCCCCGCTAAGGTAGTTAGGATTTTAAACAATGAGATAAATGAAATATTTGAAGGGCAAGGGGTTTTTCTTACGCTGATGTGTGTGCTTTTTAATTCTGATACTGGAATATTAAAATACACACTGGCGGGGCATGAGCCGCCCATTCTTTTACGGGATCGTGGAAAGGCAGTTTCACTTCTTGACACTCAGCTGATCGTCGGAATAGATTCCGATTATTATTACAGGGAGAATATGGTTCCTTTTGAGAAAGGAGACACGCTTTGTATTTTTTCAGACGGGATTGTTGAAGCAAGAAATGCAGATGGTGAATTTTTCGGACGAAGAAGAATAATCAAAATACTTGAAAACAATTGGAACAAATCGCCCGAAAAGATAGTTAAGAAAATGCTCATTAAGTTGAAGGAATTTATCGGCACTCTTCCTTTAAGCGATGAAATAACAATTTTAATTATTACTTTAAAAGAAGAGTAGGATGTAGCGCGAGAGATTTTCATCATTATGGATTAAATCGGCATTCATGAAAGATCGTGTTATTTCGGGTTCTAGTTTGGAGGAGAATGAAATGGAAAAATGGAAGTGTTTGGTTTGCGGTTATGTATATGATCCTGAAAAGGGCGATTCTGATGGTGGGATAAAACCAGGAACTCCCTTTGAAGAACTTCCCGATGATTGGGTTTGCCCCGATTGCGGAGTGGGAAAAGATGAATTTGAAAAGATGTAAATTCGCGAGCGTTTTCCCCTGTGGTTGAGGCGTTTAAAAATCGGCATCATGGGAATTTTACCGGTTAACAAAAATGTTTCACAAGATTTTGTAAAAAAGAAACGAAAGTCTAAATAATTATTTTATCATTATAATCAGGTAGGAATTCTTAAAAATGGGAGATTTATAAGCATGTTAAGTGAGAAAATGACCAAAGCCTTGAATGAACAGATAAATAAGGAAATCTACTCAGCTTATCTTTATCTTTCGATGTCATCCTATTCGGATTATCAAGGATTAAAAGGATTTGCCAACTGGTATTTTGTACAGCAACAGGAGGAAATGGATCATGCAATGCGGATCTATAATTACCTTCAGGAACAAAACGCGCGAGTACTGCTAAAAATGATAGATCAACCGCCTGCGGACTTTGGCTCCCCCCTGGAAATAGTTCAGAAAACCCTTGAACACGAACAATTCGTAACTGAACTTGTTAATAATCTGATGAATCTGGCAATAGAAGAAAATGATCACGCTTCAAAGATCTTCCTGCAGTGGTTTATTTCCGAACAGATCGAGGAAGAATCAAGTGTCAATGCAATTCTCGACAAGCTTAAGCTTGCCGGAGAAAAAGGGAACGGGTTGTTTATGATTGACAAAGAGCTGATGGCGAGGGTTTTTATGCCATCGGGCCAGACAGAATAAGAACGGATATCGATTTTTAAATAATTTGCTGGAAGTAGTGTTTTTTAAGGTGATACTCGCGGAGTATTTAGCTTGACAAAAATTACGAAGATAGAGTTAAAAAACACACTAGAACGATTATATAAAAAATACAATCGCCGCGAGTATATTGATCCTGATCCCCTCGTATTCCTGTATGATTATGATGATGCGCATGACCGTGAAGCGGCAGGTATGGTTGCTTCTTCACTCGCATTCGGTAATGTAAAACAGATAATGAGGAGTGTAGGAAGTGTGCTTGAGGTTATGGGCAACTCTCCGTATCGGTTTCTCAAAAGATCGACCCCTTTGAGCATCAGAAATGCATTCAGCGGATTCAGGCATCGGTGGATTGACGGTGAGGAATTATCTTCAATGCTTATCGGTATGAAAGGAACAATAAACAAATACGGGGCGCTTGAAGAAGCCTTTACCGCGGGGTTTGATGAATCAAATAATGATATTTTAATTGCCACTGAGCGCTTTGTTGATGAAATTCTCAACGCCGCCGGCGCTGCATGCAGCCGTCTTCTGCCTTCTCCTCGGAAAAAAAGCGCCTGCAAACGCCTTAATTTATTCCTCCGGTGGATGGTCCGCAGCGATCGTGTAGACCCCGGGGGTTGGAATTGCCTTTCCGCTTCAAGGCTTCTTGTTCCCCTGGACACGCATATGTACCGCATTGGAATTGTGCTGGGGCTGACAGAGCGAAAGCAAAAGGACATCGATACTGTTCTTGAAATAACAGGAGGATTCAGGGAGATCTCCCCGGAAGACCCTGTAAAGTATGATTTTACCTTGACCCGCCTTGGAATACGGCGGGACAGGAAAGAACTTGAATCTTTGAATCTTATAAGTATTGGGAAATAAGATGCCGGTAATAATCGAGGGGTTGTTTGTGAATATTATGGTTCATTGATTCATAAATGTGGCTGGTTGGAATGGAGGATCGAAATGGTTGGACTAATAAGTGGATTTGCTCTTGCCGTGTGGGATACTCTGAGGCAGATGTCTCCATTTTTACTCTTTGGGTTTTTTACAGCGGGGATTTTGTCTGTTTTTATACAGCCTGAAATGGTTGAACGTCATCTGGGTGGAGGAGGAATTCTGCAGATTGTAAAGGCAGCCCTGCTGGGTGTTCCTCTGCCTCTTTGTTCATGCGGTGTCATTCCAGTAGCTGCTTCTCTAAGGAGGCACGGCGCAAGCCCGGGAGCTACGACGTCCTTTCTTATATCAACGCCGCAGACAGGTGTTGACAGCATACTTGTAACTTTCAGTCTTCTCGGCCCCGTCTTCGCGATATTCAGGCCGGCAATTTCGTTTGTTAGCGGCATTGTCGGAGGGGTTCTTGTTTCCTGCTGCGGAGATGAAAAGGGTTTAAACGAGAAAAACCCCCCGGTTTGCGGGGGAGAGTGCTGCGCCAAGGGTGGGGAAAAGAATGGTTTTCTACGGTCCCTTCACTATGGATTTGTTACACTCCCGGAAGATCTTTCCAAGGCCTTAATAATCGGCATCCTTATAGCGGGTGTTATTTCAGTTTTTGTGCCGGATGATTATTTTGCCGGTATATTAGGCGGCGGGATAGCTTCGATGCTCGTTATGATGGCGGTTGGTATACCTATGTATGTCTGCGCCACGGCGTCTATTCCAATAGCGGCAGCATTAATAGCAAAGGGAATATCGCCTGGAGCGGCGCTTGTTTTTCTAATGACAGGCCCTGCAACCAACGCGGCGACGATATCCACAATCTGGAAGATTATGGGAAAGAGGACGGCAGTAATCTATCTTTCTGTTGTCGCGTTATGCGCTATTGCCGCCGGTTTTCTTCTTAATTATCTCTTTGCTGTGAGCGCTTTGCCTCAAACCGGGAAAACGCCGTGGATGATTCCGGGGTATGTAGAGATTATAAGCGCTGTTATTCTGATAGCAATTCTTGCCGGCGCCTTTTTCAGATCATCAAAAGCAGAGAAATTGAAGTAGAAGCCTTACGGGCTCTTCTGGGAATGGAGCCCGAAGAGGAATTATCATAGGTAGATTTAAAAGACACAATGGGAGAAATCGTGAATATTGTAGCTGGCGGAGTTAAAAGAAGTAAAATTTTCTTGTCCTTGATGTGCCCCTCCTTTTAGTCTCAAAGTTGTTGCCACATTCCGTGTAAGAGGGTTCTGTAAAATTGTTAGATACCCAAATGACTATATTTGTATAGTGCGCGCTATGCAAATGAAGTCAAGCGCATAATAAGAAAATAAAAAGCTTGACACAAATGGATTCTAAATGTTAGATTCGTCTAAGATTATTAGAAAGCCCTAAAATAGGAGATGAACATGTGTGCCCGGAAAAGCAAAAAGTTTAAATTGACTCCCGCTATGGAGGACTATATCGAAGCGATTGGGATAATCAAACAGGAACAGGGTGTTGCAAGAGTTAGGGATATCGGCAATTTTTTACATGTAAAACCTTCAAGTGTTCATTCGGCACTTTCTAATCTTTCGAAAAAAGGCTTCGTAATTCACGAGCGATATGAATTTGTAGATCTTACACCAGAGGGAGAAAAGGCGGCGAAAGATGTTATCAAACGGCATAACATTCTCCTGAGTTTTCTTACCATGGTGCTCGGTATCGATCGGAGTGTGGCGAACAGGGATGCCTGTCTTATGGAGCACTCGCTGAGCGGTGAGACAGTTCAAAAACTGATGAAGTTTATCGAGTTTGCACAGAACTGCCCGGGACAGGAGGAACCGGAGTGGCTCCATAGGTTCAAGCATTACTATCAAACAGGGGAACTTCGAGACTGTCGGAAAAGGGCTGGCAAGTAATGAGAAGATACAAAATGGTTTATTGTATAGGCGTATTTATCATGGAATAGAGAAGGATGTGGTTGTTCGGATTTCCTCAGATGTGTGATTATAACTATTGAGATTTCTGTTACTTATGAACTTGAAAATACTATTTATTGTTCTGTTCTTATTTCATTTCATTGCGGTGATTCCGTTTGCTAGCCTGTGCCATAACCATGAAATCGATAGTGAGTATCACGATGATTGTCTGGCATGTCGCTGGGAAGTACAGTCGCTTGGGGATGATTCCCATACAAACACAGAATTTATAGTATCGGCGTATATGGATCAAAAAGACGACCAGCATTATGAAATTCCGACGATTCTGCCGAAAGACCAACCTCTTCGCAACACTGACCCTTCTCGTGCTCCACCTTCAATATCCTGGGTTTTTCCAATGTCTTTTGAGTATGTGTGGCATAAAAGTTAGAGATACATAAATTGGTTTGTACCACCTAAGATATGAAAAGATTAGTTAAAAGGAGGTCGGCATGTTTCGCAAAATATCGAGCGGTCTGCTCATTTACATTATCTGTTCAATTCTACTTACCGGCAATGGGATTACGGCCGGTGGTTTTGGAAGTGTTCGAGGCACAATCACGGCAAAGAGCACTGGTAAGCCGCTCCATATGACAAACATTGTTGTCAAGGGTATGGCCATTGGAGCGCCATCTGATAAAAACGGCAGGTATGTTATTGTCCGTGTTCCCGAGGGAAATCATTCTATCATGGTTTCCTACGTTGGCTATAAAGTCTTGGTGAAAGAAGTGACCGTTGGAAAGGCCGATACAGTTATCGCTGACTTCGAGCTCGAGGATGATCTCATCCAGATGGATCAGGTCGTTGTTACAGCCAGCAAAATTCCGATGTTCATTAAGGAAGTGCCGGTCAGGACCGAGGTGATCACGAGGAAGGAACTCGAGGACAAGGGAGCCTCGAATCTTTACGAGGCACTCGATGGTCTGCCGGGTATACGGGTAGAACAGCAGTGCGCGTTCTGTAACTTCAGTATGGTCCGGTTACAGGGGCTCGGACCCGATCATGTGCAGGTTATGATCGACGGGCAGCCTGTCTATTCGGGACTTGCAAGCGTTTACGGGTTGCAGCAAGTTCCGACTGAGAACATCAAGCAGATAGAGATCGTCAAGGGGGCGGGCTCTGCTCTTTACGGAGCAAAGGCGATAGCCGGCGTCATCAATATTATTACGAGGGAAGCGGGTAAGGAACCTTCATTACGACTAAGTAGCAGA
>DAOWMJ010000051.1 GCA_030643145.1 Candidatus Latescibacterota bacterium
AGATGCCCGAAGGAGATAGCATACGTAACACCTTTAAAATTAAGGACTGCGCCCTCGCGGCACTGGCGACCGGGGGAAAAGCCCAAAATCTTAAAGAGCTGAACAAAAATATTGAGGAAGTGGAATCAGGAAGCCTATACTATCACTTCTGGGGAGGTCTTCTCCAACCGCGATTCGACGATCCAGAGTATAACAATGATTTCGCTTCATGGATCAGGCATACACTTCATGACAAAGTTCTGGCTGAACGAACCGGAATGATTGATCCTACCGAATATCCTGATCTTGAACAACTGCGCGAGATACTACATGATATTATCGAGGAAAGACTAGACGAACTGCAACATCTCTCCTGGTGCAAAATAGACGAACAGTTTCATTTCGTAACTTCTCAAATAGTTGTTTTTAACACCAACAATACTATTAAAAAAGGTGCTGATCTCGTCGATGTTATTCCTAAAATGACTCCGAGCAGCATCTTCTATCATTTTATCGATTCCAGACGAAGAACCTTTGGAAATATCGACGATTTCAGCACTTGGCTATACGGGTTCGAAGGTAAGTACAATGATCTTATATATCAACTTTCTACTATAGATCCTTTTTTCACTTCACTAACCGAACTTAGATCTAATCTATCGCATATTGTGAAAAACTATTTCAGGGAGAACAAATAATGAATATAAAGCTCGAAAACTACGCGGAAATTGTTGGCAACGAAGTAGTAGACCAGCTTCATCAGCTGGCCGCGCTACTAAAAAATATCAGAGTTGTACATATCAATTCCACAAAGCAGGGTGGTGGTGTGGCGGAAATTCTCAATAAACTTGTTCCACTGAAAAAGGAACTTGATATTGATGTTAGCTGGGAAATAATAGAAGGAACACCGGATTTCTTCAAATGTACTAAATATTTTCATAACGCACTGCAGGGTAACAATATTAAAATATCGAAAACTCTCCTTAAGGAATATGAGAGAGTTAACGAGGTTAACGCTGAAAAACTGCATGACACCCTGAATGACGCTGACATAGTGTTTATCCATGATCCGCAGCCGGCTCCTTTGCTTCAATATTTTCCCAACAGAAAGGGGAAATGGATATGGCGTTGTCACATTGACGTAAGTCAACCTGATAGATTAACCTGGAAATATATTAAGAAGCATATTAAAAATTACGATGCCAGCATTTTTTCCATTCCGGCCTTCTCTCAGGTTCTGCCTCATATACAATATCTGATTCCTCCAAGTATAGATCCCCTTAGTGAAAAAAATATTGATTTGGAAGAAAAAGAGATAGAAGCAATCGTCTCGGGGCTTGGTATCGATACAAAACGGCCAACAATGCTGCAGGTATCACGCTATGACTATTTCAAAGATCCTGTCGGGGTTATTAAAGCATACAGGCTTACAAAAAAGTTTGTGCCCGATCTTCAACTTATTCTCGCAGGAGGAGAAGCCACTGACGATCCGGAATCGCAAAGGGTAATTAGCGACGTGCATGAAGCAGCTGGAAAAGACCCGGATATTCACATTCTACTTCTTCCGTCTGACGCCCATAAATCAATTAACGCTCTTCAGAGATCCTCGGACATCATACTTCAGAAATCGATTCGTGAAGGATTCGGGCTTACTGTTACCGAAGGAATGTGGAAAGGCAAACCGGTCATTGGCGGCGATACGGGCGGAATACGCATTCAGGTTGTTAATCATCAAACTGGTTTTCTTGTAAGAACTCCTGAAGGAGCTGCTTTAAGAACTCGATATCTCCTTTTCCACCGGGACAAATTGAATGAAATGGGCAAAAAAGCAAAGAGTTTCGTCAAAGAAAATTTCCTTCTTACCAGACACCTTCGGGAATATTTAACCGTTATAGTTTCCCTGCTGCACGGTCAAAAAGAACGAATTGAGTTGGAATAACGATTAGATACATGATACAATCCGAATCATGAAAATCTTGAAAAAAGATCTTAATATTCACAGCTTCCTGCGCAAAATCGCGATAGCGCCCAAAACAATACTTCTTCTTGATTATGACGGAACTCTAGCTCCTTTCAGAAAACAACGTCAGAAAGCTGTTCCATATATAGGTATAAAAGAAATATTGACCAAATTAATTAACCTCGATAATTGCAGGACTATAATAATAAGCGGCAGGCCTGCAAAGGATATTCGCATGTTGCTTGATCTTGATAAGTACCCGGAAATATGGGGGTGTCATGGAGCCGAAAAAATAACCAGCGAAGGAAATCATGTGGCGGCCAAACTTTCTTTCGAAACAAGAGAAGCCCTGAACGAAGCAGCCCTGGCCGCGCGCCAAGAAGGATTCTGGAATAGATGCGAGCAAAAACATTCTTCACTCGCGCTGCACTGGCGTGGACTGTCGACTCGGGAGATTAAACAAATTAAAAGCAGAGCCGAAAAGATATGGAATAGTATTACCAAGAGAAAAAACTTGACAATTTCCGAATTTGACGGTGGTATAGAAATAAGGGCTAAAGGGATCACCAAGGGAACCGCGGTAAATACTATCCTGAATGAGATCGCTTTCGATCTGCCTGTGCTATATCTGGGAGATGATTTTACCGATGAAGACGCTTTTGATATTCTTGAGAAAAGAGGGCTCAGTATTCTTGTTAAATCTGAGTATCGACCCACTAAAGCTGACATCTGGATAAAACCTCCGGATGAGCTTCTTGCATTTTTATCTGATTTAATCAAAGTATTAGGAGAAAATAATGAATAATTCTGTTGAACGTCTGGTTATCGCATCCAATAGGCTTCCCTTCATTTTCAAAAAGAGCGGGAATAATTGGAAAATTGAAGCCGGTTCAGGAGGCCTGGTTACAGCACTGGCCCCTGTCCTCAAGGACAGAGGCGGTCTCTGGGTAGGATGGCCGGGAACATTTGAATTATCAAGCATTTCCGGCCTTTTAAAAACTGCTTCTAAAAAAGCCGGTTATACACTGAAATCTGTGCAGATAACAGAGGAAGAAATACAACAATACTATCTCGGCTTTTCAAATGAAGTTATATGGCCTCTATTCCACGATCTTCAATCATATTGCAATTTTGATCCCGATTATTGGACATTCTATAAATCAATCAACAAAAGGTTTGCGTTAATTCTAAAAAAAGCAACCAAGCCAAAAGACTTTATCTGGATTCATGATTACCACTTAATGTGCGTCGCTCAATCTCTACGCGAAATCAATATCAAAAACAAGCTGGCATTTTATCTTCATATACCCTTCCCTCCCCTTGACATCTTTTCCAAACTACCCTGGCGAACAGAAATTCTTTTTTCTCTGCTGAATTATGATCTGATCGGATTTCAGTCTATACGCGACAGAAATAATTTTATTCAATGTCTTAAAACCTTTATAAAAGGGTTAAAGCTAAAAGGCAAAGGCCATGTTATAAACGCGATTATCAATGACAGAATTGTAAAAATAGGCAGTTTCCCAATAAGTATCGATTACAAAGAATTTTCCTCACTGGCAAAATCGAAAGCTGTCGCAGACCAGGCCTGGTTTATACACGAAGATATCCCTAATAACAAAATTATTCTTGGAATCGATCGGCTTGATTACACAAAAGGGATTACTTACAGATTACGTGCGTTTCAGAAACTCCTCTCTACTCACCCTGAACTCCATAGAAAACTAACCCTTATTCAGGTTTTGGTACCAAGCAGACGGAACATTCCAATGTATCAGGAACTTAAGCTGGAAATTGAACAACTGGTAAGTGAAATCAACGGGCAATACACAAGATCAGGCTGGGTTCCAATCCATTACATTTATAGATCTCTATCCAGAAAAGAGCTGCTCGCCTATTACAGAACTGCAGAAATTGCACTGATAACCCCGCTAAAGGATGGGATGAATTTAATCGCTAAGGAGTACTGCGCATCTAATATCGAAAAAACAGGTTCCGTTATTCTCAGTGAATTCGCCGGAGCCGCGGCGCAGATGGGAGAGAACGTGCTACTTGTAAACCCTTATAATATTGATGAAGTCGCGGGTGCTATTTATACGGCTATTACAATGGACTTAAAAACTCGCAAAAACCGAATGATCAAATTGCAGAAATCAATCCAAAAATATGATATTTACTGGTGGTTGAATTCATTTTTAAACGCCGCTATGGCTGTAAAACTTGATAAATTTCCAAAATTAGAGAAGATCAAGTCAACAAACAAGCTCAATAAAAATAATTGATACAGTTCCGCGCGTTAAGCTGCTTTACAGATACAACTTTTTAAACTGGGCAAACAACTTTTTTATATCACCTCTTACTCAATAACTCTTCGAACATCATTTGAAGTCTCTCCGGATAGGTTTCAAGTGAAATCTCTTTTTCAGCCCAATCTCGTGCGTTTTTACTTAGTTTTCGTGCAAGTTTCTCATCTTCCATAATTCTCACGACAGCTTCCGCAAAATCACCAGCTTTCGAGGCTTCAATATATTCCCTTCCATCAAATAGATTCATACCTCTTATGCCAGCCGGAGTGCTCACAACAGGCACACCCATTGCCGCAGCTTCAAGCATCCTGATCCTGACCCCTCCGGCAAATCTAAGTGGAAGAACCATAAGCGTGCACTCCCCTAGATAGGGAATCACATCCTTGACTCTTCCTCTGAATAGAACCTTGCCAGCCGCATTTTTTTTAAGCTGTTCAGGCACACCCGCTCCTACAACTTCGAGCAGAGCCTGCGGTCTTGATTTCAAAACAAGAGGGAAAATACTATTTACCAGAAAACGCAATGCATCCGCGTTGAAATCAGATCCAAAATTTCCCACAAACAAAACTCTGTTCCGCTGCCTCTGATAAATAGCTGGATTAAACTTTTCAAGGTCAATAGCCATAGGGATCGCTTTAACAAATTTATTCTCATCACCGAGAAAAGCCTTTAATTCCTTTGCTTCCTTGCTGGTCACAGTCAATATCCTGTCGAAATTTCTATATGCTTTTTTTTCAATCTTCCTCTTCATGCCAAGGTCAACCCCTTTTAACCACTTTCTGAATAATCCGGATATTGAAGAAATCCTTCCCGGATTAACTAAATAGTCAAGGTCATGTGTTAGAAGAATAGTCTCAGAATCCTTAATCATTTTATGCAACTTATACAGATGCCAGTAATTGACAAGGACAAGATCAGCCTTCCACTGTCGCGAAACCCGGGTAACCAACCTGAGATATTTTCCGGGAGCGGCATAAAGAATCTGCATGGGCATCATAAAAAGAAACGCGTAAAGAATATTTCTAAGCTTGTAAAACAACTTGTAGGCAAATCCCCTTCTGTGAGGCGCAAGGATAGAAGAAACACTTACTTTTTTGTTTTCAATCTCACTAAGAGTCTTAATACATTCTTTCTCAAGAGTCATCGTTACTAGCCTTACCTCATGTTTGGCAGATAAACCCCTGATAAGGTTCATAACAAGCCTGTCAGTACCGCTGAGCACCGGATATGGAGAATAGGAAAGCGCGATAAGTATTCTCAATCCATCTTCCCCCTTAAATTTCTTTTATTGCGCAGGAGATCATTGTAAACACCGATTGTATTCCTGATACATTCTTCAATTGTAAATTTCTTTTTAAAGCGTTCTCTCGCCTTTATCGACATATCACGGTATAACTCCCTATTTTTAAACAACACCCTCACCGCTTCGGCAAAACCATGAATATCCCCCCGTTTGATAAGGATTCCGCTTTTCTTATCATCAATTAATTCCGGGATGCCGTAAATACCGCTCGCGATTACTGGTAACCCCACGGACATTGCTTCGATAATTACGTATGGCGTGGCGTCAACTCTCGTCGGGAGAATCATTACATCCATTCCGTTTAAGAATTCCGGCATATCCTCTCTGTACCCGGTAAAATGCACACGATCTGTGAGCTCGAGGCTAAAAACCAGTTTCTTTAACTCATCCTCTAATTCTCCTTCTCCCACTATATACAAATCAACTAAATCCGGCAATTCCACCATCAATTTAACAGCATCCGTCTGCCCTTTTCTTCTTTCAAGAGAACCAGCTATTACAAGATGAAATCTCCCTTCATCCACTGAATTCAAAGAATCTTCGTCTTTTCCGTCCTTGCCCAGTGTGCCGGGAATACCATTATACACTACTTTAATTTTCCTCTCCGGTATTCGATGATTTTGAACAAGATGTCCTGTGTTGTCTTTACTGACAGTAATAATCCTGTCAATCCATTTTGTATTGAAACCCTTCATCAGTCTCGACTTTGTAAAGGAAGGAATCATTGGAAGATGCTCAGTGGATACTATATGTTTGACCCCTGCCAGACGCGCCAACGACGCTACCAGACTATAGCTGGCATCAAAAGGTCCCGGCAAATTGATGTGCAGAATATCAGGCTTTAATTGACGAAAAAAACTAATAATTCTACCGTATTTTCCCGTAAAAGAATGCTTATTTTTTGATAATTTAATAAACTGCATCTCTTCTCTGACAAGCTGGGAAATAAATTTTTCAGCCGACGAATCTTCATCAAAAATAAGATATGGCCGAAATCGATCATGAGGGATATACTTCGCCAGATAGTAGAGATATTTCTCCGCTCCCCCGGTATAGGAAGCATCGCAGTAATAAGCTACCATTGGAGATACGTTATTTATATTCGTTTGCATTTATCTTCCCGTTAAAATTCTTTATTTTTCACTTTTTACGATAAATATGTCCCGGATAAATTCTCCCTGTATCGAATCATTATTCAACAGGTAATCACTCAAATTTCGGTTTGGCAGATAACTCCCGTTCCACGTCCTTACACGTATTCTGTAATTACCAGCTTGCATTTCTTCAGGCAAAATAAAAGAAAAATCTTGTTTAACTATCTCTCCCACCTTCCAGATATCCGGATACGACCCCTCGCCTTTCAAACAACTTGAGACTGTGAAACGATAGAATACACCTTTTGATCTTTCAACCCTTCTTCTGTATTGCTTGCTGTACCACGGCCGATAAAGCGCCCCCTTCGGATAATCTGTATCAAAACGAACAGTCCACATCAGAGGAACTCCAAACTCGAAATTCTTTTTCAAGCTCCACCAGAAACTGCCGGATACAGTGTCCCCTGCTGAGATTACATTTTTATTGATGGTAAAAGCTTCAAGCACTACGCCTGAACCAACCTCTACCGGAATCGAGTTCTCAGGAAGAACCTTTCGATTATTATCATATAGTGTCGCGAAGGAAGAAACCTGTTGAGCTTTATCAGTGTCATAACTTAGTTCAAACAATATGAAATCGCTATATTCCAGAATCTGCTTGAAGTACAAACTTTCTTGTAGTTTTCCAATTGACTGTCCGATATATTCACACCCGTTTATTCTATAGAAATCAGATATTTCGGCGCCCTTTTTATCCACTACAATGTAATCTATTCCTTCTTTTTCAAGCCAGTCGATATTCCCGTCTACCGGTAACAATGTACAAAGTATATCTCTTACCCTTCTGTTTCGCTCCAGTGCCATTAAATCGGACGGGGGTTCATGCTGGGCAGATACAACATAAACAAAATGATCAGTTAATCCCGATATAATATAACTTGTAACCGGATCTGAAAGAATTACGGAATGCGGGGGTACCAACCTGTTCATAATCTTAAAAAATCGCTGATACCTTTCACACTGGTACTGTTTACCTTTTATTATTCCGTCCGTTTCTTTAAATAATGAAGCTGCTGTATAACGAACCGGAAAAAAGATAAACAGCCCCAATACAGTCAAAGCAGCGATGCGCTTCAGCACCCCTGCTTTTATTGATATATCCCCGTAATTCATCCTTGATCTACCTGTAAACAAAATCCCGACAAAATCAGAAATCACAAAAGCTAGGAAACAGTACAGCGGGGCTGCATAAAGAATCCTAAAGTATAGATACCCCATATATTTCTGCAGTATGGTAGAAAAGAATGGTGTAATCACAAACAATACAGGCAGAATATAAAATATTTCTACAACTTTGAATTCTTTTCTTTTCCATACTATAAGAAAATAGAATGGTGCAATAAATATCGCGAAAAGAGCGGCAATTCCTAAACTCGCAATTATCTCAAGTGGGTCGACAATCGAGAACCACTGCGTTATTTCAAATATTCCCTGTTTGTGAATATGAATAAAATTATACTCCCGCGTAGCAAAGAACAATCTAAAGACCAAAGGGATAGCCACACCAGCTAACTGAATCCCTGTCAAACTCCAGTATTTCTCCTTCCACATTTTACCGCCGGGCAAATGAACAAAAAGGAATAACCCCGCGAGGAACACAAAAAGCAAAGCCGGAAACACAATATGGATAGCTGTCCCTGTGAAAGCGGCAAAAAATAAAAGAATATAATTACCTTTATCCCTTTCATATTTCCTTAATTGACGCAGCATAAGACCGATTTCTACCCATAAAACCCCTTGCGCAATATGCCTGCTGTAAGCAACCTTTGTAAACCACATCATTCCCTCACCCCGGAAGAACAGCATGAACATAAACGCGGCAAAGAGAACCATCGGGAATGAATCCAAGAGTTCACATGCAAAAAACAGAAATGATACAACAACAAAAAACGAGAGAAAAGAGGGCAGCATTTTCCACATATAAACTGAGGTAACATCCGCCTGGAATGTTAGCAACGCTACCGCGGAATGCCAAATGCCTTTTCTGGGATCGAAAGATTTTCCATCACCAGTAATATAGAAAGAATCCCCGGGCAATATCTTTTCACTTTCAAGTGCTCTTCTTATAAAACTCAGATGATCAAGCGAATCTCCATCAATAGAAATATCGCCACTTCCAAAAAAGAAGGTAAAACAAAAGGCAAACAAGATTATTAAAAGAAAAAGTTTTCCTCTTTTATTACCGGATTTACTCCCGTACATTCTTTTTATTAATTCGCTATCCCTCCGGCCAACATCAAGCCTGGTTCTACTCCTGAAATAAACTAACATAAGTAGAAGGATATTAATGCCAGTTCCTATAATGGAAATATCAGCAAAATCAATCCCGGGGATAAAACCGAGACAAACAAGAAGTGAAAGATAGGCCAGTCCGGTTATGAATAATTCGCAAATCCCTCTTAAGGAAAGTATCCATGTATGCTTGTAAAGTCTGAAAAAAAGAATTGGGGGTAAAAATAGAAGTGAATAAAAAGAAAGAATAATTCCGAAAAACTCAGGACCCGGTATAAACTGGATGCTGGTCAGGAAAGATAAAGTGACAACTGTAAAACTAAATATAAGGAACGCTGTTTGATTCTTCAAAGCAGCGTACTCCTCCACTTAAGAAAATAAAAAACTGCATTACGAAACACTATGTCTTACTGACAAAAAAGACACCGAGACAAATTATTAAGATCCCAATAAGCCTCATATATGAAAATGTTTCGTTTAAAAGCACCGGGGCAGCCAGTGCTGTAATCACATAAGAAAGACTTACCATTGGAAAGGCCCAACTCAGTTGCGTTCTGGAAAGAATCACAATCCATAATACGGCGCTTAAAGCGTATGAAACAAATCCTCCAAGGATAAAACCATTTGTTGCAGCTTTGAGCAACGAAGCGACAAGATTTCCAAAATCAATCTTCCCTATTTTATTAACCCCGGCCTTTAGCATAAATTGCCCGGTAGTATTCAAAATTACCGTAACTATTATCATTATCATATTTCTCAGCATTTAATAATCCTCTTCTTTATTGGAACAAAAAAACAGCAGCTTATCTCCACATATTTATATTAATCCCAGTCTGAGTCTTACAAGGTAAAGAAGATTTTCAAAACCGTCTCTCCACTTATTCAGTTTTACTTCACCGACGCGCGGGTGGTAATTAACATGATATTCGTCAAATTTCAGGTTGGGATTTCTTATCGCGGCTATCTTAATCTCTTCACTAAGAGGCATTCCATCACTCTTTACTCCTAACATTGGATATATTTTGCTCATATATATCCACATTCCGGATTGTGAATCCTTTATACCTCTCATGAACAATACAAGAGTAGCGAAAGTTAATATAGCATTGCCAATTATATTAGAAACATTCATCGCATCCTTGTCCTTCAGCGGAAAACGGGACGCTGAAACAAAATCAAGACCGTTATTCAAAAGGTAATCAATACATTCATCTATTTGTTCAACCGGATATGTCCCGTCTCCATCCATAGTTACAGTAATGTCACCTGTTACTTCAGGTAACCCCGCTTTATAAGCAGCGCCATATCCCTTTTTTCTCTCAAAAACGACTCTCGCTCCGAGCGCCTTAGCCACCTCGGATGTTCTGTCAGTGGAGTTATTATCCACAACCACGATTTCATCAATAAAATCAGGAAGAGATTTTACTACTAGAGCAATTCCTTCTTCTTCATTATAACATGGTATAACTACCGATATTTTTTTTTCCTTATACATTATTTTTCTTTCTTAAAAAATTGAAATTATCATTTCTTTAAAAGGAAGAGGCAACTTCATGATTATCTCCTTTTCCCTATCCCCTATAATCTTCATCCACCTGAAGCTCAGAACGATCAGAATG
>DAOWMJ010000154.1 GCA_030643145.1 Candidatus Latescibacterota bacterium
AAAATCATAAATCAAACCTGTCTCAATATCATATTCTCTGTAGATCTTCCTGAGCTCGGGGAGTTCACCAAGAAATGATACTCTCCGGCTGAGTCCCAGCATCATATAATTAGGGGGTAATTCTCCGTTTTCTATTTCGTAAAAATGGACTTTCATTTTCCTGTCCATTTCGAGCAAATCCACTTCCAGCGATTGCCCCATAAGGTTCGACTCACACATCAGAAACAAAAAGAGTAAAAGAGTAAAAACCCCCACTGGGGCAAATCTCTTTTTTATTTGATCGGGAAAGCTAAACTCATCGATTAGAATCAATTTCAACTCTCAAGCAAAATGATCCAAAAAAAGCTACATAGGAACAACTAATTATGTTAGATTACAATTACAGTAATTATTTTTCACTGACATACCTACATTTGAAGCAGGTAAAACAGTGTCCATAAATGAATACAGATTTCCACCGTGCTGTCCACAAAAATATACACTATATTCCCTCCTTCACCAACCGATTAACTCGCGGTGCTGTGGGAAATGGACATCCGACGGCGGACCTATTTTATTATTGAAAAAGGGGTATTCTATCCTTTCTAATCCCCTTCACCAACTTTCACGGAACAATACTCTGAACTTATTGCCGGGCCATGTAACAATATGAAAATACGTACTATAGACAAATATATACTCAGAAATCATATTACTCCATACCTATTCGGATTCTCAATTATTACATTTATCTTCATTATGGATTTCCTGTACCGTTACCTCGATTTATTCATCGGAAAGGGTATCGCTTTCCTCGTGGCGATGGAATTTTTTATACTCAGTCTGGGACATATGTTCGCATTAATTATACCAATGTCAGTTATGCCCGCCACCTTAATGGCATTTGGACAATTAACCTCGGATAATGAAATAACCGCGATGAAATCGAGCGGCATTTCACTATATAGAATAATCATACCAGTACTTCTGGCATCGCTCGTCCTGACAGGGGGACTTGTTTATTTCAATAATTATATACTGCCGGAAAGTAATCACAAATTACTGGGGTTAATAATAGACATTGGGAAAATGAAACCAACTATGAAAATCAAAGAAAATATTTTTTGTGAATCAATAGAGGGCTACACACTTCTTATTCAGCATAAAAATGATAAAACCGGCGTCATAAAGGGGGTACAGATATTTCAACTTGCCAAAGACGGAATTCCAGTTATCACAATCGCTGAAAAAGGAAAAATGAAGTATGTTAAAAAAGAAAATCTTCTTCAATTCAAACTTGAAAACGGTGAAATTCACGAAATGCCGAATCCGGATGATATTTCCACTTACCGCAAGACCCATTTCGAGCATTATACTCTGAATATTCAGGATTCAGACAGAGATCTAAACAGAACAAAACGCAGCCACCGCAGTGATAGAGAAATGAATATAGCTATGATGAAAGCCAGGATTAAAGAAATAAACACGGAAATTGGCCGAATTCTGGAAAGAATGCACAAAACCGCGCTAACCCCCATAGAAGAAACCTTCTCCCGTGCTTTACCACAAATTTTTGACTCAACCGCAACAACCTCTTCCAAACCAACAAAAGATCTTAAATTACATTTGGAGATCGATATAAAACGGAGGGCGCAGACTATCACGTCAATCAAAAAGGCCCTGGGTAAAATGGGGAATGAAATCAAGGTTATGGAGGCAAAAAGAAGACAGATATCCCGTTATAAAGTTGAAATACACAAGAAATACTCTATCGCCTTCAGTTGTATCATTTTCGTTCTTATAGGCGCGCCGCTGGCCCTATTGTCAGGGAAAAAGGGTATAACAATAGCCGTCGGATTCAGTATTCTATTTTTTGTAATCTACTACATTTTTCTGATCGGAGGAGAAAAACTCGCTGACAGACAGTACGTGGCTCCGTGGCTCGCGATGTGGCTACCTAACATCCTCTTCAGTACTGTATCAATTGGGCTTATTTATATAGCAGTTCATGAAAATAAAACCATTAACTGGGAAAAGATTAACCTGTTGAAATACTGGCGTAAAAAGGGATAAATAAGTATATTACACCCCGGACTAAAACTTGTTAATGAGCCCAAACCGGAAAATAGCAATGAGAATTCATGATAAATATGTTCTTTCGTCATTCTGGAAAAATATTTTTCTGGGCCTGTTGGCATTTCTGGTTATCTATATAACTATTGATTTCAACGAGAAGATTGGCACCTTCATAGATAACAACGCTACAATTTTCCAAATAATTTCTTATTACTTTTTTGAAATACCGTGGATAATTCTGCTGATTCTCCCGGTAGCGGTTCTTCTCGGAACAGTTTTCTCACTTGGGAAAATGTCCCGGGACAATGAACTGACGGCTCTTATCTCATCCGGCACCCCGCTTGTAAGAATAGCATCGCCGTTACTACTATCAGCACTGCTTATATCTGTTTTCTCAATAGGGTTTAGCGAAATTGTTGTTCCCCGCACAAACCACAGGGCTGAAGAAATCATGCGCGTTGATATAGAAAAAAAGAAGAACAGAAGTTCTTCAAGATTTAAAAAGAACCTGCACTACCAAAGCAAAGAAAATATGACATATTACGCTGAGAAATACGATACTAAGCTGAAAGTGCTTACGAATGTAATAATTCAAGAAAATGCCGGTCCCCGTCTAAAAACCAGAATAGACGCTGAGAAGGGATTTTGGAACGGCACAATGTGGATTTTTATTGAGGGGGTTTCAAGATCGTTTTCAAATGGAGAGGAAACAATAAAACGTTTCAGTCGTCTTCCGATGCCGAAACTTGAAATAAAACCGAAGGACCTGGCGAAGGAGGAAATGGAACCTGAAGAAATGAATTTTGTCCAGCTTAGAGAATATATCGACAAAATTAAACGTCAGGGCGGATCTTTTAACAAATACCAAGTGGATCTTTATTTTAAATTCAGCTTCCCGTTTACAACCCTGCTATTTACTATCATTGGGACAGCCCTTTCAGCAAGCAAAAGGAAGCCTTCTATGGCAACCGGGTTTGGGTTGACACTCCTTATAAGCTTTACTTACTATGGAATACTAAGGCTGGGACAGGCATTTGGTAAAAGCGGTGTTATGCATCCCTTCATAGGCGCTTGGGCGGGAAATGTTATATTTCTCGTAGTGGGAGGATTTCTACTCTATAAGGCAAACAAATGATTATGGCAAAGAAGGGGCAAGAAAATGAAACAGAAAAATCTTAAAATAATTATTGCCGCTATTATACTAATCTTTTCTGTTGTAAATATCATAATCGCTGAGGATTTTAAGGGAGAAGACAACCTAATAAAAGCCCTATCCACATTTGAGAAAGATATCTACTACGGCCTCCAGTATTTATTGAATAAATACCAGAAGCAACAACTCCTTTCTATAGAAAGCGCAATAAACAGAGCTGAGTGGAGGAAAGAATTCTGGATATATAAAGACCCCACGCCTACAACAAAAAAGAACGAGCGGAAAATTGAACATGAAGCAAGAGTCACCCTGGCTAAAAAACTCTTTGGAATGGAGAAACCGCCCGGCTGGGATAAAAGGGGGGAAACCCTGATACGTTTCGGAATGCCCTCCAGCAGAACAAAAATACCGGGGGATATTGGATTCTACAAAATGACCCCTCCCGGTGAAATCTGGTATTACAAAAAACTCGATATGCTAATTCCCTTTCAGAATTTCAACCTGAATGGGATTTTTATATATGCTATTGAACGTTATGGAGAAAGCGGCAGAGAAACAGTAGATAAACTGCAGAGGATAAAACAATTTTACAGTCTCAGGAGTATTCAGGAACTTATGTATACCACGCCTAATGAAGTGAAGGCAATTATTGAATTTAATCCGGACGATATTAGCTACATTGCAAATCCGGATACAAGAGCGAGTAAGGCACACGACCTTATCGCGGCAATTGAGAATCGAAAAATTATAAAATCGAGGAATAATTTCTACAAGTATCTGGAAGAGCATCCTACAATTTACTCATTCGAAGTAAATCAAAAGGTTCTTCCAGTTTACTTTGATATAGTAAACTACCGGAATACCACAAATCTTGTCCAAACAACAGTAAGCTTTGAAATACCCTCCAGCGAAATCCGTTTTATAAAAAAAGGCGGAAAATTAACAGGAGAGGCTCTTCTTAGCGTCCTTGTCAGAAATATGGATATGGAAAAAATAGCTTCCGGAAATGATACAATAAGAGTAATTCAATCCGGGGGCGACAAATTCAGAGGACCCAGCCATCTGCCGGGACAAATCGTTTTAAATCTCAACCCCGGCTACTACAGAATCGGCCTGGAAGCGGTAGATACGCAGTCAAAACACCGTGGCGTTTTCAATACAACATTTAAGATAGATCGAATGGATAACCGTCTTGCAATGAGCGATATACAATTGGCCTCCATGATAATAGAAGTTGATAATCAAACAAAGTATACAAGAGGTGACCTGCAGATTATCCCCCACCCGCTTCACGCGTACAGGATTCCCTACCCTCTAACTTTCTACTTCGAAATCTACGGACTGGATACAAACAGTGAAGATATCTCTTTCTATTCAATAGATTATAAAATCACTCCACTGGGTAAAAGAAGAAAGGGCCTTGTATATGAAGATGTACTTACAGCCATTTCCTCAAAATTTGATAGAGAGGGTAAAGGATCCAAACAGATACAGAGACTCGAGATTGCCACAGACAACCTCTGGCACGGAACATTCAACCTCACCATCAGCGTGATGGACCGGCGAACGAGAACTTCAGTTCACAAAAGTGCCAGGTTCTCCATTCTGGAGTAGATAAAGCAAAAGGGGGGACGCCTTAAAAGGCATCCCCATTTTATCTTTCCCTTTGTTTTGGGATTGCCGCGTACTACCGCAACAATACCATCCTCAGAGTTTTCTCGTAGCCTGGAGCCTGCAGCCTGTAGAAGTAGACCCCTGAAGCCACGCTCTGTCCCTTATTATCTCTACCATTCCAGGTAACTGTCTTTTGACCGGCCGTTTGCGGCCCATCGAGGACTGTCTGAATGAGTCTCCCGCTTACATCATAGATACGAAATGTTACCATTCCCCCGCAGGCGGGAACATCATAACGAATCGATGTAATTGGATTAAACGGATTTGGCACGTTCGGATAG
>DAOWMJ010000235.1 GCA_030643145.1 Candidatus Latescibacterota bacterium
CGGATAGCAATTATGTAACCTCTCCTGTGACCTTTTCAGGATCTCCTCCTCAGGTTGTATTTTTTCCTAATGGAAGTACGAACGAAGAGGGCCTCGTGTTCGTAATGCCGGAGATTGAATTTCGCGAGCAAAAGAAGGGAACGGAAAAAATGATGATTATCAGGCGTTCGACAGGCAGCATTGTTCTTCAAAATCCAACATATTATTGATGAGAGGATTGAGAAAAATGAGAACGGGTTCAGCGATTTTTAATACCGGCGATGAAAAGGGATCTAGTCTTGTTGAAATACTTATTGGTATGACAATATTTGCTGTCGTGCTGCTTGGGCTCAGTCATAGTATGTTTGGAATCATGCATGCCAATATTACTTCGAAGAATACTGTTAAAGCGACAAATCTCGCTCATCAGAGGCTTGAACATGTAATTAGTTCTCTAACGTATGATTCAATAAATATGATTAATTATTCCAATGAAGAATATGGCCAGATAAGTGGTGGCGCAAGCGAATATCAGAAGTTTAAAAGAAGTGTGACAATCGTCGATTCCACAAACGCGCTTGGGTCCAGCGTGCTGAAAGAAATTACAGTCAAGGTTGAATGGGTAGAGCAGCGTGGAACACGTAATGTAGAACTGAATTCGAGTATTAGCCGTTTTAAGGATATCAGGTTGTAAGATTTTTTAGATGGAGTTTAGAATATGTTTGGAAGAATAGCAGATCGCGGATTTACACTTGTCGAGATGATGATTGCTCTCTTTGTGGGTGCTATTCTTATAATGCTTTCGTATAATGTGCTGACGACACAAAAGAAAGCGGTGGACGCCCAAAATCAATATATTAACGCTCAGCAAAATGCTCGTATCACCCTTAGCGCGTTGGAAGAAGAATTGCGTCTCGCGGGTGCGAATATCGATAATTTCAATGGTCAGCCAATCTTTTTGGACGCGGCGCCGTATCAGGTGACATTCAACGCTGACATTTCAAGTGGTGTCTTGGGGGTCTTAGGTATGACCGTCGATCAGGATTTGCCGCTGCATGACGGGACTCAATACACCATTGGTATGTTTCCTGGTGAAAAGCTGGGGGTTCTGCAAAGGTATAATAATAACGCTGAAACGATCCGGTTCAGCCTGGATAGAAATGATAATGGCATAGTGGATCAGGAAGATAGATATACCGAAACACAGAATCCTGAAGATTACGCCCTTTACAGGGAAGAGAATGGGGAAAGGAATGATATCGTAGGGTATGGGATCCGAGGCAGAGAGACATATCCGGATGGAGAGTTCCCGCAGCCCCTCTTTAAATACTATGGCGACTATAATAGTGATGGGGTTGTTACACTCTGGGGGGATAATAACAATGACGGTATGTTAAGCCAAACGGAGATAGCCGTGATTACCGCTGTACCGCAGAGCTTATTGGATAAAATTATCGATATTGAAATTACTGTTGAGGCTGAATCAAACGTTATGGAAGCTGGATTCGCGGGGCCTCACAGTATGCCCGGAGCTACTAGAAATTACCGTTCTGTTGTAATGACGAGCAAAGTGCGGCCGAGAAACGTGGGTACTTCAAGCGCCAATCTTCATGCCTGCGGTGATCCTCCAGGAGCGCCCTCCGGACTTTCGGCCGCGGATACGCCAAAAGATAATGGTACGGCTATTACGCTCGATTTTTCCGGATCCAACGATGAACTTGCCGGCGAAGAGGATATTACGAAATATACCGTTTATCGCAAAAGGGATGGTGATCTAAGCTGGATGTGCATAGGTTCTGTTGTAACCAAAGCAACAGCAACATATTCGATGAAGGATGATGCTAACACTCCCGGTGGAGGCCCCGAAATAGGCGATAGCTACTATTACTATGTCACGGCATGGGATTGCAGGCCTCAGGAATCGAATCCCTCTAACAGGGTGGGTCCCGTTCAACCGGTTGCCAACGGGCCCGCTCCCCCAGTGATAGTGAACGCGTATGATACACCATGCGACACGATAGATGAGATCACTATAATTATGGGAAGATCGGCTGATGATTTGACTGATGGCGGTAATGTATCTTATTACAAAATTTACAGCGGACAGGAGAAAACAGGAAAAATTTTATCCAAGTCTCTTATAGGAACGATCACGGCCGATGGTTCCAATATTTATACTTTTATAGATAATGTTAATGGCAATATGCCTGGTGTCGCGCCCGCCGTCGGCAACTATTATTATATGGCGGAGGCAATGGGAGCGGTTGATTCAATTCCTTCAGTTTCTTCGAATGAATTCGGCGTGATCTATTATTCAGGGACTCTATCCTCCTGTCAGATTACTAAAGTAGATGATTTTCCCGATGATAACGGGGAATCGCTTTTGATAGGCTGGGACGCCTCTCCCTCTGAGGATTGTTTGCCGGGTGACGCTATTTGCTATCTGTTAAAAAGAAAAGCTGTTTTTGAATCTGACTGGGACATTATTTTTAATGTCACTGCCTCCAACGCGCCTTCGTACAACTATGTTGATACTGGTCTTAAAAGGGGGACGCAGTATTCGTACTGTGTATGGACAAGTGGGACAAATGATAATGTTCCCTCTAATGAAATGAATGGAATACCTCATAATTAAGGGACAACACGCGGGTGTTTATGGAAATATCTCAGAACGCGGACGGAGAAGAGAATGTAGCGGTCAATTTTACGCTTAAAAGCAATGGGGAGTATATATCGGATCGAATATTGATGATGTAGTAATCAGGGAAAAGGCGGCAACATTCTAGACAAGAAGGTAACAGGTGATGGAAAGAATAAAAATTAATGCCGGAAGAGAAAATGGATCGGTACTTGTAATTGTACTTCTTATACTTGTAGCGCTTACAGGAATTGTAATGGGAGTAAACTCAATTTCCGTGAACGAAACTCAGCTCGCTTCAAATGAAATGCTGGACAAGCAGGTTTTTTACCTCGCTGAAGGAGGTTTGGAAAATAGTCTCCGATATCTCTCGGGACTCTCGGTCCCATTTGTAGGAAGTGGTGTGACTAAAGATCAGCCGGTTATTATCTATGATGAAGAACCCTTCTACGGCAAAGGAACCGTGACGAGTTACCTTGATCCGCTCGATTCCAATACAGGAAACCCGACCCGTTTTGTGGGGATTACCGTTAGGGCTACGCTTAACGGCAGCGGGATTTCCAAGGTGTTGCAGGTAAAGGTTGGGCAGCAGAATTTTTCCAGGTATTC
>DAOWMJ010000039.1 GCA_030643145.1 Candidatus Latescibacterota bacterium
CCCGCCTTGATTGTTCTGAATCCGAATTCCTCTTTGTAAACTTTCTTAACCTTAACCTTGATTACTGATTCTACACCGAGAGGAATTTTGATATGAAGCCCCGGTTCTGCTTGACGAACAAACTTGCCGAACCGCGTGATTACCCCGTTTTCATCAGCGTCAACGGAATAAAAACCCGATGCCACCAAAACAATCACTATGACGACAAGGATAATATTTCTTATCCAGCTTACAGACCATGAATACTCTTTATCGCCTATCTGAACTTTCATCTTAAATCACCTTCTTTCAATAATTATAATTAGTAACAAAATAAAACTTTGAACCCCGACTGTCGCTTTACTTATCTCTAATGTCATTTACTCAAATTCGGTATTCACAATTTAAAGCAAGATTAAATCACTGTTTTTTTCAAGTCAATAGAAAATTTAAAGTTTCCGAAATAAGTATCTCCACGGTACATTTTTTATTAACCCCAGTATGTGATAACAGAATAAGTTCCAAATAATTAAGTGCATTCTTTAATAATTTTATTTATATTATTTATTAGTTAATCTATTCGAAGGGAGTCTATTAATGAAAAGCTCATTACAATTATTAATCTATCTACTGTTAATTATGCTTACTGTTTCCTCATGTTCTGACAAAGCGGTGAATTACTACAATGACGGCATTGATGCCGCGGCTGATAATGACCTCGATCGAGCAATCGATTTATGGGAAAAATCTCTGAACTATCGCTCTGATGATTCAGATGTCTATTTTAACCTTGGAAGCGCTTATTTTGAAACAGGCGATTTTGTAAAAGCTGAACAAAATTTTCGTAACTCTCTAAATTTAAAAAAAGATGATCATACCGCGTATTACAAACTTGGACGTTCACTTCAAAAACAAGGAAAGCTTGGAGAAGCAAAAACCAACTTTAAATTTGCAATTAGATTAAAAAAGAATTACCTGCCTCCATATCTTGGTATGACTGAATGCGCCCTTTCTGAGAATCAAATAAATACTGCCAGAAAATATGCTTCCATGTCATTGAGACTGGCCCCGGGTAATATTCAGGCAAACACCTATCTGGCAGATGTCCTGTTTCGCGACAACCAATATGCCGAGGCGTATATGCAAATTGCCCACCTTAGCCACTCCACCAATGTAAATTTACTGATCATCCTCGGAAAAATTATGTATGAAAAACATATGTACCAGAACGCCATTACTATTCTTTCTAAAGCGAGACGCCTCGGGGCATCCGATTCCGAAATGTTTCTCTATCTTGGAAAATCAGCTCTTAAATTGGAACGCTACGTTGACTCAAAGAATTTTTTCAATTTAGCTCTATTCAAAAACCAGAATGAAAGTTTTGCCTGGGCTGGATTGGGAGAAGTATTCGCGGCAAAAAATAATTGGCCTGATGCCATAGATTCTTATTCCAAGGCTCATAAACTTTCCCCCGAAAATATTGAAATTGCTGGAAATTTCGGAATAGTCCTTTTAAAAAGCGGCCAATACAACGCGGCATTAGAAAAATTAAAATTTGCCGCGGACCGTATTGACAATCCTGACAGAATCCTTTTTTACCTTGGAACAACCTATATGAAATTGGGGGAAAATAAGCAGGCCGAAAAAACATTCAGAAAATTTATCGCCACATGGAATGGGGATAAAAAATATATTGAAAAGGCAAATAATATCATTAATGAACTAAAATGAATTTCAGGAATCAGATGCTACCTTCATATTGAACAACTCATACCTTCCTTATATCTTTTTTATCCCGGCCGTAATTTAACACAATCACTTATAATGATTCTGATTTGGAAAAGATGCTCAAAATCCTGGACTTCATAGGGTTGTAGATAAGAACAACAGATATACCGGCCATAATTATAAGACTCCCCAGAACCGTTAACAAAGAAGGAATTTCTCCCAGAAATAAAAACGCCAGAAAAGCAGCCCCTACCGGTTCGACAATAATTATTATTGTTGCTATCGGCGCTTTTAACCTCTTAAGAGCCCAGTTAAACGACGAATGTCCTACAATCTGGCAAACAACCGCCGTTAAAAAACAATAAGTATATGTTTCAAAAGAATGTCCTGCCAGCGAGTTTCCTGAAAGAGGTAGTGTAATAGTTAGAAAAAGTGCCGCTATTGTATATACAGGAATTATATAGGCCAGAAGGGATGTCTTTTTTCTTAACACGCTGCCCACTAGAAAATATCCAGCTATAGATATTGCGCCGGCAATCGCCAGCAGATCACCCTTCCACCTTCCCATAGTACCGATTAAATCATTTCCGCCAAGGATGAGACAGCCTGTAAGCGCGACCGCCAAACCCACCCAGAAACTCCGGCTAATCACCTCCTTAAAAACAAAGGCTGAAAAAAGCGCGATAAATATTGGTGAAGTAGTAACCAAAACGACACTATTAGTTACACCCGTAAGATAGAGAGAAGTGACCCATAAGTAGAAATGGAGCGAAAGAAAAAATCCTGACAATAGTAAAAGTAACCATTCTCTTCGGGAAAGGCTCTTCATTTCCTCCCTCAAACTACCCGAAATGAAAACAGCTGGAAAAAGCAAAATGGATGAAAATATCAATCTTAAAGCAGCAATCACCGGCGGTGCAGCGTCTGCCAGTTTTATAAACGAAGCGGCAAAAGAAATTGAAACAATACCAAGCGCCAAAACAAATTTTGTTTTCAACCTTTCTTTATCCAAAGAACTCTCGCCCCCTTTTATATATTTAACACCAACATAATTTCTATTGAATATTACAGCCTGTTCGTGTAGATTCAAAGAAATATTCAATACAATAACGTTCTTAAGATTGCTACCAGACCTTTAATCAATTAACACAATGCCTGAAACTACCAAACCAAACGATAAACCGAACAGTAAAAAACGTGTATTAGGAGATGAATGGGTTGACTGGAACGGTGAAATTGTAGAAACAGAGATTAAAGAAAGTAAAAAAACATTTCTTTTTTTCTCACTTTTAACCCTTTCCGGCGTGATAATTCTGGCTCTTCTTTTTCTGTACTTCGCGCTGCCGCGCTTTGAACTCTTCGGAAAAACCTGGGCAATCATCTTTACAATATCGATACTCGTATTAGCATCTATTCTCTTCCTCTGGTATCTTCTCTTGCTTTTCACCATGCTGTTCAAGCAATCTTATATAAAGGCATGCCTGGATAAAAATAGCATACTCTTTTTTTTCCTTCTCCCTTATGTTTCCAAACTTGCCTCCCTTTTCGGTATTTCAAGAGATAGAATCAACCATTCTTTTATTCTGGTGAGCAACTGTCTTGTTAATCTACCTGATAAAAACGGACCGATTCTCGCGCTGCTACCAAGATGCCTCCGCAAAGATATTTTGATAGAAATAAAGAGAATCTGCGAGAAATTTCCGGATGTAGTATATCATATCGCTCCAGGAGGAAACATTGCCAGAAAACAAGTAGCCGATACATCCCCGAGAGCAATCGTCGCTATCGCTTGTGAAAGAGACCTGCTTTCAGGAATTCAGGAGATAGCACCCAAAATCCCGGTTATCGGGATTCCAAACAGACGCCCTGAAGGCCCTTGCAAAAATACCGTTGTCAGCCTGGAAGAATTTGAATCTGCTTTGAAATTCTTTCAAAATCAGCAATTTTCATGATAATGGCACAATTATTGTTACTTTTTTCAACTGTGCCGATTGAAGCTCGACTTTTTTTCTCCAGTTCCAATCGCCAGCATGATGTCACGTTATTCGGGTCAGCGGATAACACAAATAACTTTTTCATGGAATCAATCCAGGGAGAAAATTGCCATGGCAAGGATTCACAATTTACATTCATCCTATAAGTTTACAAACCAGGCTATATCAAATCTAAAAAAGCGCGTCCTTCTATTAATTATCTCAAGTACTCTGGTTGTTGCCGCCGCCTTCGGGTTTTCGTTCTATTTCGCATTTATATCAACCGGATCAGCGATAGCAAGACAACTCCCTGAACTTTCACCCGTTGTTTCAAAACTTAAAAGCCTGCTTCTTTTTAACACTTTTGGACTTATAACCATTATTATACTTTCCCTCTACGTTCTCAGCCGGCTTGCAACATCAAAGTTATTTGGGGAGCTTGGAACGGTTCAGAAAAAGATGATCACAATTTCAGAAGGCCGCCTTCCGGCGCGAAAGAATGTCAATGCAAATGGAGCTTTTGTGGGATTTGAATCGGCTTTCAGCGTTATGCTCTCAAAGATAAAAGAAAAGGAATCAGATGAACTAGCACAGCTGGAAGAGTACCTTGAATATCTCGAAGCACAAGATCATTCGAAACTCAAAACTTCCATTCAAGAATTAATAAAACACAAAAGGGAATATCTCGATACCAGCAAGGCGGGGAAAGAAAAAAAAGATCCGAGTATTCAGAATAAATCAGACGAAGTTTTCGTGCAACCATCCTGAAATATCGGTTTAATAAGACTTTCTTGAAGGTTAACTTTCAATACCGCTCGCTTTTATAAGAATATCTATAGCTATGAGAAAATTCTCCGTATTGAAGGGCTTTTGCACCAACAGATCAGCCAGGATCGTCTCTTCAATATTCTCATTCTCAAAATCTCTCGCTGAAAGAATAATTATTGGAATCTTCTTTAATTCTTCATTTTCCTTAATTCTGTTACAAACCTTGTAGCCGTCAATACCAGGAAGCATAAGGTCCAAAATAACCAAATCGGGGCGCTCTGATTCAATCTTGTCGATGGCTTCCAAACCGTCAAAAGCTGAGATTACATTATATCCTTCATGTTCCAGCGTAAATCGCAGTATTTTTACAAGGTGAATTTCATCATCAACGATCAAAATAGTACTGCTCACTGCTTACCTCACTAAATAATCTATAATTGTTAATCGTAAAACAAGAAACACTTAGCTGTAGCAACGCTTCACACGGGCAATTTTAGCTAGCTAATAAAAATTCGCATCACCGTCACCGCCAGGCTGTTATTATCAACCTGTCGAAGACTATATTAATACTCATTGCAATACAATAAATATTTTTACTCTCCTGCTTAAAATCCAAAGCATAATGATATGTCACACCTCTGGCAAAATTCAGCTATTAAATTTCCTTATCAAAAAGGGCAACTTTTTCACCCCTCGACAAAACTATCGCTTTTATGTTATAATTAATAACGTATGGGTAACTAAACGCATACGCATTGAATCTAAATCAACTTGCTTCTGCAGCTCAACAGGAGAAAACAAAATGACGTTTCACTACGGCAAATTATTCGTTTCAATAATCCTGGTCTTTATTCTAGGGATCGTTTTCAGTACACCTGCCATTTCCGGTCCCTACAAAATAAACAAATCTGTTACACCTATGGCAAATGGGAATTTCCTGGTAAAAATTAACATCACTTCTTCAGGTAAAGATATTTTCGGCGTCAAATTAATTGATGCCGATGATTCGATCCTGGATGTTTATGCTCCCAGGGGATGGTGCGTAGCCACAGACGGTGGCAGTTATGTCGCCAGAACTTCCTATAATCCTGTAAAAAAGTCAAAATCTATTGAATTAATTATTCACACTAATCTTGAGGATATATCCTTTACCTATTCTATTTTTGGTCGTATAGAACAGATTGGATTACCGGATACAATATAGCAACTGATTGATGGGCAACACATTAAAAATAGCATCTGTCCCAGGGGGCAGATGCTATTTTCGACCTATTGTGTATTCTCCTATCTCTATATCGCGAAAAGGAGTATCTAAAACATTTTTTATCGATTTAATAGATTTTCCTGTTTGGGAGTCCTTTTCATTCAAATCAACTATGACATTTCGGCTTACAGTAAATCCATTAGAATCACGGATAACACGAACACTCGGTAAATTGTCCATACCATCATCCGTATCGACGACAATCGCTGTCTCTTCGCTGTCAAGTTGAACAAGGCTTCCAATAGGAAGATTGCCGAGTACCGTCATGAATATATCGATAAAATGCGGATGGTACTTATTTCCCCTCATCTCCTGCATAAATCTGACTGCTTCAAATGGATTAAGTTGCTTTCTATAAGTTCTTTTAGTAGTTAGCGCGTCATAAGTATCAGCTATTTGAATCACATAAGAAGCATCATGTATTTTTTGGTTCTTTCTAACATTGGGATAACCTTGCATATTGTACCCAATGTGATGTTCATACGCCACTCTTTCAACACAGGAACTGCTACCCTCTTCTCGTAATATTTTCGCTCCGTCAATGGGATGCCTCTTTACATACTGCCACTCTGAAGGAGTCAGTTTTCCCGCTTTATGAAGAATTTCGCGTGGAATATGCAGTTTTCCCACATCGTGCATCAATCCAGCCAGTCCTATCTCGCTTGTTTCATCATCTGAATACCCAAGCCGGGAAGCAAGCGCGGTAGAAATTACCGCTACATTTACCGAATGATTAAATGTGTAAAAATCATACGATTTTAATGATTTTAGTAGAAAGATAGCGTAATAGTTTTGATTATAACCCATTACAAGTTCCAAAATTCTCTTTCCGGCTTTCCTGGTTTGTGATGTTTCCAGTTTCTTTAATCTCGTCAGCACATCTCCTATGTCCCCACTTATCGTGTTTCCTTCAGTATAACCTCGCTTTAATTTCGTCTCGGAACTTAGGGCTGAGACTGATGACAGATCTATCCCTGTTTTTATTCTATCCCCGTTTCTTATTTTGATATTTCGTATTCTGTTCCATTTGCTTCTTAGATCAACAGAAGTATCCCTTTTTAAAGCGGCAAGAGAAATATCAATAAAGGCTTTTATTTCATCTTTTCTAATATCCATTGTAATTTCAATTTCACCAATCGCCATTTTATTAATCACTTCTCTAAATAAATTCAGGCGCTTGTCATCCCTTTTATTAATATTCATTCTGAAATTCATATAATAAATCGAACCATCAATAACTCTGAATATTATCCTCTTTTTCCCCTTTATAATGCTTATTAAATTCTTATGAATGTCATCATAAAGTTTTTCAATAAAATGGTGTCCGGATGGATATACCCTCGCCTGTAAAAGAAGATCTGATATTCCAAGCACAAAATGGTTTAATTTACTTAAACCATCGGGTATCGAATTAGCAGATCGATCAACCATGGAAATCCTTCAGATAGTGTATTCTACGACAAACCATTTACAGTTAACGCAAAAACAATACCAACCGGCCCATAGAACATGTAAAAACTCATCTTTAAAGAAACCTATTTGCCATTACTTAAAATTAGCAATAAATTGATATAAAAAGCAAAGGCTGTAGTCTTCTACTAAGATCCTCTTTAAGGAACCTGGAAATGGAAAAAACTTTTAAGTACTTTGTGGAAAATGATTCCCTGTGTTTTGAAGCCTGGTATCAGCTTGGCCGTAATAAAAAGAGAAATATTTAAGCGGTATGTGCTATTTATCCTGCCACTTATCGTACATCACTATTTCACTTAGATTTTTCCTGGAATTAAACCTTTTTTTGCAATCCGGATATCCAATTGGCGTAAGGGCTACAATCTTAACTTCTTTTGGTACATCGAGCAGATTTCTTACCTCTTCCTCATTAAAGGCTCCTATCCAGCATGTTCCAAGTCCTTCGACTTCAGCGGCAAGCATTAAATGCTCGAGAGAGATGCCAATATCCACCGGAAGGCTATTCCAATACCCTCCCATTTTCTTGTACGCGCGGCTTTCATAACCACAAGCCACAATTGTAACAGGGGCTTCCTGAATAAACCTCTGCCCCCTGCAGGCTCCTACGAGTTTCTTTCTGGTTTCAATGTTCTTTACAACAATAAATCTCCATGGCTGGCCATTCTTTCCCGATGGAGCCAATCTTGCAGCATCAAGAACCCTATCCAAAATTTCATTAGTTATTGCGTCGGATTTATACTCTCTTGTACTAACCCTGTTCTTTACAACTTTGTAAAAGTCCAAAGACACAACCTCCTTAATACTCGAATTTGTCTTCTCGTTAAACCTCGCTGGCGCCCAAACCTAGAAGCCATTTATATATCCTTTCCGTCAACGATTTTTTCTTGCCGTCAGAACAGCTCGGAAGAATATATCTAAACCCTGAATCAACGGTAACAAAGAGGGTGATCAGCATAAAAACAAATATCAAGCTCCTGTGATTTGATGCATCCCTGCCGACTACAAAAATGTAGAAAAGCATCACGTCACCAACAAAACTCTGCACTGTTGTTTTTACCTTGCCGAAGAGACTTACTTTGACAAAACAGCCAAATTTTTTTCTTATCATCATACGGTAAACTGTAATAACAAATTCTCTTGTTAATATTATTGATACAAAAATGGAAAACCACAACCAGCGAACTTCAAGGGCAAGAAAAATAAATATAACAGATATTAAAACCTTGTCGGCAAAGGGATCGAGATGAGCCCCAAGTTTTGATGTCTGATGAAACTTCCTCGCATACCAACCGTCAAAATAATCCAATATACCAGCGCCGATGCACAATAAAGCGGCAAAACCCTTTTCTTTATTGGCAATAAAGAGCCCTGCCGCAAAAAGAGCAGACACAATCCTTAAGAATGTTAAAAAATTAGGCACTGTAAGATCATCGCGTGAAATAACCGACATCCATTCACTCCTCACCTATGAGCATTGCATATTTTCAATTGAAATTATATATTATTCTTGAATACAATTACAACTATATATCTATTTAGTCATTAAACAATAATGCGGATGAATACAAAACAACAATACAAATTCTTTAAACCAAGAAGAGAATTTAAAAGCTGGTTAAATTTCATTGCTGTTGCACTGCTAGCGCATGCCCTCTTCCTAATCTTCTTCCAGCCTGAATATCTTAATATTTTTGAAAGAAAGAAAATCGGGGAATCCGGAACGAATATTTCTGCCCCATCTTCATATTTGAGGGGTAAACACTTTTTGCTCGTTAACACATATCAGGAGGAGGAAATAAATCGATCAGAAAAAGCTATAGTTAAAGTGGATAACATCACCCCAGTACAGCCTCATGATTCTAATTATGAGCTTCCGCCAATTGACTTTTCGCTAATTCAGGGTATAAAAAGCAACTCCGGGGAGAAATCCGGGAGCCGCAGAAACAGAATCTTCAACATTAAGCCAACTCCCCTTCTTATCCCCTGGCCTGAATACCCTGAAGGCGCAACCAAAGACTTCAATGGCCAGATTAAACTAAATTTATATGTAAATATTGACGGAAAAGTTGAAGAGATAGTTCTTCTGAAGGGATCAGCTCCTGACAGTTTTAACAGAAAAGCTGTTCAAGCCGCAAAAAATATCCACTTTATGCCAGGCTCAATCGACGGAAAACCGGCAGCAATGTGGGTTCAGATATCAATCGGATTCCAGCCCAGATAATTTCCACGCGACATTCGACCTACAACTAAAATCTAACCACTCAATCGTCATACGCATCTAACAAAGAGTACCCAGCCATCGATCAAGCGAAGGACCGGTACATTATCTGTATCTAATCGCGCATCGCCTTAATAGCGCCCCAACTGATATCACTAGTACTAATTGAACAATCGATCAAATTTATAATACAATTTCCCCAAACAAAATCATCCGCAAAATTCGCTGGATCTGAATTACTAAGAAGACCGTTATAATATCCATCACCGCAATATTTTGAAAAATATATGGTTCCATATTTCATAACCATAAGGGTTCCGGAGAAACTTCCATCCATTCGTTCCTCAATATCAAGAATCTGATCATTATCACAATCAGTGAATGCGGCTGTTATCACAAGTGTTCCCTCCATACTGCCATTCGAGGGAGTATAGATCTCCCAGTGTGGTTTTTCAGGTAGACTAGAAGCATCAAAAACAGCTTGCCATCCTGCTCCCGTGTAGACATAATAATTATCGAAAATATAGTTCCACCTGGCATCAGGATCTGTCGTTGGGGGCCATTGTGAATCGTCTATAGACATCAGCCAGGTGCCGCCGGCTACTTCAGGCGATCCGAATGTTATATTCCCTGAAAAAACAGGAGGGGACATAGTTACCATGTTTCCCATTCCTTCAAAACCAAATCCCAGATCAAGCGTATCGGGCCATGCCTGCGCTGAAACTGCTACAGGTAACAGAAGAACAGCAAAAACCAAACATAAGATCTTAATCATTATTTTTTCCTTCATCATATATCTCTCTCCCTTTTAAAATATTCCAAAGTATCATTTGCAGATTGATTTTATGGCTCCCCATGTCATACTCCCTGTGGGGGTGCTACAACCTGTATCATGCAAGTGCGTCATCCCCATACCAAAGCTGGGAGAAGGAACATAAAGTTTTTCCTCCATTGTAACTTCATCGATAAGATCCAAATCTCCACTAAAACTACCATTACCGCAGAAGCCCTCAAATTTTCCGCCACCGAAATTGATCCACGCTATCAGAGTGGCCGAACTAACTTTGTGAAGATACTCACTCTCTTCCATTATCCCATTCGCGTTCAAATCCTTGATAGAAACAACAAAGGTACACGTTCCCCCCATTGTATCTCCATTGGCCATGAAAAACCGCCATTCGGTAGGCAGAGCCCCTGAAGATTGTTTTGGAAAATACCCATCCCAACATTCAGTTCCTGAGGAAGCAACATAAGTAAAATTATTACTGAAAATGTAATCCCATCTTTCATTTTCCGGAGTTCCCGGATTATCACTTGGCCAACCGGAACCATCGACCTTTAACCAGAATGTCCCTGGTGAAAGGGATCCTCCTATAAGGTCTCCGCTCCATGTCGGATTTGCATCCATAAAGGAACCATAACCTTCCATGGAAAAATTGTCATAAAGATCAGTAGCCTGGACATGTGATGCTATTAATAATATAAACATCCCCATGACCAGTATAACTCGCCGTTTTACCATAATTTCCCCCTTCGATCCGAACTAAAATCATTCTAAGCAATACTGAACATTTGACTGCATTATACCATAAAACATAAAATATTAAAAAGCTTTTTTTAGAGTAGTTATACCTATGGGCACTTTTTACCAAACCTCTCTCTTTGCGGTAACATCAAAAATCCTTATCGAGTAATCGGGAAACTCGCCTATAATTTCCTTGTAACCATCATCATTCATGTCGTAGGCAATTAGACGTTCACCAAAGATTTTCCCCCATTCCAAATCGATATTGTGGAACTTTCCATCTATAACGATGCCTGTATTTAAAACTATTTCACATTGCGGATCCCTGTCAACATTGGCAACAAGCAAATTATCAGCATCAAATTCCCTGTCGCTCATCCACTGCTGGTTTTTGTTTAACCCATCAATAATATATAATCGATTGTCCGCGAGAACCACAATTTCAAATTGTTTATCGTTATCCACATTTGCTATGTCAATCGCTTTTATCTCTTTAAACCCGCTCTCCAGATTCTCCCAGACACTATTATAACTTTGCATTTCATAAACAATAATTTTCCCGCCAGTGGTAGCTATTACTATTTCAATTATATCATCCCCATCCAGATCGAGGACAAAAAACCGTCTTATCTTCGCGCCGAGACTGGTAAGTTCCCATTCTCTTCTCCAACCTTGTTCGGTAGC
>DAOWMJ010000150.1 GCA_030643145.1 Candidatus Latescibacterota bacterium
CGGAGTAGACATTTCAACACACAGGTCAAAACCGATGAAAGAATTTTTTGAAACAGATTTTGATTATATTATAACGCTTTGCGACAATGCCGACAGAAATTGCCCGGTTCATATGTGTAACGCTATAAAAATCCACAGGCCTTTCTATGATCCTTACGGCCTGTCCGGCAGCAGGGAAAATGTAATGTCGGAATTTAGAAAAACCCGCGATGAAATAAGGGCTTTTGTTGAAAGCATGCCGGAATCCCTGGACATTTTACCGGATAGTTCAAAAGAGAAATAAGACCTCTCTGTCGCCGTCATCTAATGCCCCTCCCCGCGGACCATCGCCAGAGCATGTTTCAGAACAGCGGTAAGCAATTCAGCGCAAAATCTCGCCCCACTGACAGACCCGGGAAGATTGATAATAATCGTCTTATCTTTGATGCCGGCAACCCCTCTTGAAAGAAGAGCATTGAGAGTTTCTTTCAGAGATTCTGTTCTTAGATATTCGGCAATTCCCGGAATTAATCTGTCACAGAATTCTGATGTAACATCGGGGGTGATATCGCGCGGGCCCAACCCTGTTCCACCTGTAGTTATAATTATATCTTTATCAAGATTGCCGCTTAAGGCTTTCTCGATCTCCGCTTTTTCATCCGGCACTATCTGTCTTTCTATTTCGGCATCCGGAATATTATTGCCGAGCGCTTCTTCGACAGCCGGACCTGATTTGTCCTCATAAACACCCGCTGAAGCCCTATCAGATATTGTAAGAACCAACACCCTCATCAGTAATAACACCCCCCTTTATTACCTTCGCGAATATTCCCCTCTTTACCAGAAGGGGCTCAACCGTTAATCCCTGAATCACATGCCCCCTGCCGGGCTTCCCTATCTGTGTAACCTCAAATTCAACTTTATCAACGCGAAATCTCTCTCCAACCTGAAGCGATAAAAGATCGATCCCGCTTGTTGTAATATTCTCGGCGAAATCCCCCGGGGTTAAAGTTGAGAGCTTTTCTCTCATTTTATCAATATCTTCCATTGCCAGAAATGAGACCTGTTTGAGAGAACTCCCGGCATGGGCGTCTCCGACAATGCCGTGTTCTTTCCTGACAAGAATGCTGTCAACCGGCTCTTTCTTTGTCCCCCTGCTCCCGGAAATATTCACGGATACAACCTTAAATCTTCCTATACTCATTCCGGCCCTTCCTTCTTTTTACTAACAAGCCTTATTTCACCAATAACCATATTCTTACTTACTGCCTTGCACATATCGTAAATCGTAAGAGCGGCGACTGAAACAGCTGTGAGCGCCTCCATTTCCACTCCCGTCCTCGCGGTAGTTATCGCCTTTGCCTCAATTACAATAGTGTCACCTTCAACTCTAAAATCAACGCCAACCTGATCAAGGGGCAGAGGGTGACAGAGCGGAATAAAACTACCTGTTCTCTTGGCCGCCATAATCCCGGCTATACGCGCCGCGGAGAGAGGGTCCCCTTTTTTTAGTAACCCTGCTTTTAAAAAAGCTATGACCTTCCCACCCACAACAATCACTCCGGAAGCAACCGCTATTCTCTTTTGAACCGGTTTGCTCGAGACATCAACCATCCTTGCCCTGCCCTCTGAATCAAAGTGTGTAAAATCCATCATTATCCCTCTCCCTCCCGCCTTATAATAATCTCAGAATCAATATTCGGCCCATTTTTGTTATCCGCCTATCTGCGACATCATCCTGTTTTTACAGACTGTGCCTCTCCGCGGTTTCTCTCTTACAGCCTCTTTCAGACTTTCCTCTATATTGTCAAGATCGAGTTTGATCTCAGTATTGGATAAAAGACATGGTTTTAAGAATCCGTCCGCGGTAAGCCTTATCTTGTTACACAGGCTGCACAACTGCGGCCTGTCAAAGGTAAAAGGAAAATTGATTGTTTCCTCTCTGTTATAGAGGGAAAATTGCTTTATCGTCTGAAGTATCAATCCCTCTTGCTTACAGAAAGAGCGCATCCTCATTATCTGACTTCGCGAAGTAGTCTCCGATATAACCATATTTATCTTAATTGGATCAAGCCCCGCCTTCTTCGCCGCGTCTATTCCGGCAAGAACGTCTTCAATATCCCCCCTTCTTGTTATCCTTTTAAACTCATCCGCTTCCAGTGTATCAAGAGAAATATTCACTCTGGACAACCCCGCTTCTTTTAGATTCAAAGCCTTTTCTACTGAAAGAAGGGAACCATTCGTGGTCATACTCAATTCATTAATCCCCCCGCAATGAGAAAGCATCTCCACAAGCACTTCAATCTCTTTTCTAACCAAAGGTTCTCCGCCTGTAAGGCGCACCCTCACTATACCCAGACGGGCGGCGCAGCGGACGATTTCGGATATTTCCTCAAAAGAGAGTATTTCTTCGTGTGACTTTAAATTCACGCCATCCTCAGGCATACAGTAGACACACCTGTAATTGCACTTATCCGTTACTGATATTCTAAGATAGTCAATTTTTCTTCCGAATCTATCCTTCAGCATCCAATATCTCCATTACTTTACTAATGTAACTTCAACCCTTTCGCCCGCCTTTATCCTCTCAATACCTACCGGTATGGAAATAAAGCCATCCGCGGTTGTATACGCATGAATATGCGCTGACCCGTGGTATTCAACAATTTGGACCTTTCCATTTTTAATCAGTTTGACCGGAAGATACGAAACGCGGGCTGTTTTCCTGCGCTCAACGGTCTCAACCAGTTCGGCAATAACAGATCGAGGAGTCCATTCCGCCCCCATGAGAGCAAAACAAAACGGTTTAACAAACAACTCAAATATAACAAAAGTCGAAACGGGATTGCCCGGAAGCCCGAAAACAAAATCATCTTTTCCCTTACCAAAAACAGTTGGTTTTCCGGGTTTAACCGCTACCTTCTCAAAGAGAAGATCAAAACCCCTTTCTATTAGAACTCCGGGGACAAAATCGAATTCGCCCATCGAGACCCCCCCCGAAAGAAGGAAGATATCAACGCCGCCTCGATTCCCGTCAATAATCCCACCAATAGCTTCCGGTGTATCTTCCACTATACCAAGATAGCGAAATTCAAATCCGGCGCTCTTCGCCTGAGCGGCAAGCTGACTGCTGCTGCTGTTTCGTATCATAGCCCCTTCCGGTTCGCGGTGGGGTTCAACAAGCTCGCTTCCGGTGGCAATAATACCGATCATGGGGTTTTTTGATACCGGGACATCAACACACCCCACTGCGGCAAGCACCGCGATCTCAGGCGCTCCAATTACCGTTCCCTTCTTCAACACGATATCACCCCTGGCAATATCCTCCGCCCTGTAGCAGATATTTTTTCCCGCGCTCTTATGCTTTACAACAAGCTTGCCCTTTTCTATTTCCGTGTGTTCCACCATCACTACGCGGTCAGCTCCTTCTGGTACAACCGCGCCCGTCATAATTTCCGAACACTCCCCCTCCCCAATCCTTTTCTCCGGAGCCTTACCGGCGGGAATCGTCTCTATAATTTTAAGGGGAGCGTCAAGATCAGCCGATCTGCACGCGTACCCATCCATTGCTGATTTGTTAAAGGGCGGCATATCAACATCCGAACTGATATCCTCACAAAGAACCCTTTTTCGAGCTTCATTCAGCGAAAGATTTTCTTTGCCAAGTGGAGCGGCGGATTCCATCATTAATCGATATGCCTCTTCAAACGGTATCATATCCGCATTCTTCATTTCGGGGCTCCTTCTTTGATAAGCCCTTTTATATTCCGGCTGAATGAATCCTCAAGAGACGAAAAGATATCTTTTCTATATTCTTCCCACGCGTCAATTAATCTTAATCCAAACCCGGTAAGGCGGGTTGACCCGCCTTCACTACCACCCCTGCTCTTAATCACTATCTCCCGGCCGAAACCCTTTTCCGCTCTTCTGATATCCTCCCACGCTTTTCTATAGCCCCTTCCCAGCGTTTCCGCGGCCTTTACGATTGACCCTCTATCCCTCACTTCTTTAAGCAGTTTGAATCTCCCGTCACCAAACAGTCCTTCTCCCTCTTCATTTAGAAGGAAAAGTCTTATTCCAGGTTGCACCTTTGATCCTTTCATACTCCAGCCTTTCCCGCCTATCCGATTATCCCCCAATGAACCTTACAGCGCTCGCCTTAACACTTACGAACAACTCCCTGCCATACTCCAGCCCCAACCTCTCCGCCGACCCTCTGGTTACAAGCGCCGCCAGTTCGATTCCCACATCAACTATTACTTCGATCCCAATCCTCGCTGGAAAAATATCAACAACTTTGCCTTCAAAGGTATTGCGGGCGCTTGTTGAAACCGGTTTAATCGAAAGTGTTATATCTTCACTTCTGATTATTACATTTCCCTCACCCTCTTTTTCATCCGTAAGAACACTGAATCTTATTCTATCTGATATAAATTCCGATGCCCTCTCTTTATCCGGTGATTTTCTAACAAGTTTGCCGGAAATAAAATTCCTGATTCCCACAAAATCAGCGACAAATCCGGATATGGGGTGTGTAAATATCTTCTCCGGAGTATCAGTTTGAACTACCGTCCCTTCCTCCATTATGCCTACCCTGTCAGCCAGAGACAACGCTTCTTCATAATCGTGTGTGACGTGAATAATTGTGATATTCCTTCTCTTTAACCTTCTAAGAAGAGCTCTTATTTCAGAGCGCGCCCTACTGTCCAGAGAGGATAGAGGTTCATCGAGAAGAAGACACCGAGGGCTTACCGCGAGAGCCCTGGCAAGAGCGACTCTCTGCGACTCTCCGCCGGAAAGGGTCACGGGATTTCTGCCGAGGAGTGAGGAAAACCCAAGTTCTTCCGCCAGCCCTTCTATTATCCTTTTGATTTCCGCGCTCTTTTCCCCACGGCATTTCAACCCGTAGGACACATTTTCAGCTACAGTAAGATGAGGAAAGAGCGCGCCATTCTGAAAAACGATTCCGATATCCCTTTTCTGTATCTTCTCATAAGTAATATCTCTGCCTCCGAGCTGAACGCTTCCCGCGTCCGGCAGAGATATTCCGGCAATTGTTTCCAGGAGCACCGATTTGCCCACACCGCTCGCCCCGAGAAGAACAAGATATTCTCCCTCCCGGGCCTCGAACGAAACATCGTTTAGCTTAAATTCGCCCATATTTTTAGACAAATTTTCAACTTTTAGCATAATCTTTCCTGCCGGCAATAGTCCTTAGAAGAACAAAGAAAAGAAAACAAACAATTAGAAAAACAGCGGATACCGGACGGGCGTATTTGAGCCCGAAGGCTCCAAACCGCTCATATATAAGTAC
>DAOWMJ010000075.1 GCA_030643145.1 Candidatus Latescibacterota bacterium
TTCTTCATATCCATGAGTACGGTGAATATCAAGCATAAGATTTACAAGAGCCCTCGAAAGCAAAGCTCCATCGCCTCTAAAAACTACAAAACCGCTTCCACTGATCGTGGAACCAGCTTCAAGGTCAAGCAACCCCAGTTTCTCGCCAATTTCCCAGTGCGGTACAATCTCAAACTCATTCCGGAAAGGGTCGCCCCAACTTCTAATTAAAATGCTGTCTTGTTCATTCTTTCCAATTGGAACTGATTTATGCGGTAAATTCGGAATGGCCAGTTCCAATTCGCGCAATTTCTCCGAAAGTGCTTTTAGTTTACCATCAATTTTTTTAATACTGTTAGATGTCACCTTCATTTTGTCTATAATATCTGCGGCATCCTTTTTTTCCTTTTTCAGTTGAGAGATTTCCTTTGATACAATATTTCTGCTCTGTTTAAGATCTTCGGATCTCTGAATAAGTACCCTTCTATCCTTATCGAGCTGATACAAAAGATCCAGATTAAAATCAACTCCTTTATCCTTAATCCCTTTACGTAAAGCCTCAGGATCATTTCTTACAAATTTTCTGTCAAGCATGATTATTTTGCTCCAAATCTTTCCATTCTAATCAAATTACAAAACCAAAGCTTTCCATAGGTTAGGGTATTACAACCCCGGTTGCAAAACTATCACAGAGAATGGAAAAAGGCAAATGTAAATGAATGAAATTAATTTTCTCGACTTGAAATAGATGAATTTTTTGATCTATATTGTTCCACTATTCCCTCTATAGTGCCTTTTGAAATTTTCACCCTCATCATAATCGTCAGAGAAAAAGCAAAGAGTGCTATTTCAAGGAAGAGCGCCGTAAAAAACGCGGCAAGATAACCCATCATAGTCAACAATCCAAGAATACTAAAGAGAACCGACAAACCCCACAGAGTAAAATCAACTTTCCGCATTGATTTGAATCTAATGAGCAAAAGATGGTGCATGTGCCCCAGATCAGCTTCAAAAAGAGGCCGTCGGTTAATCAGTCTGCGAGAAAAAGCAAGCGTCGTATCGAGTAGCGGAATAGTTAAAATAAAAATGCTCCCGGCAATTCTAAAAAGAAGATCCTCTCCTGGAATTAAGAGCAGGAGTGAAATCAATCCGAACAGAATCCCCAGAAACAGACTGCCTGAATCACCCATAAATATCCTGGCGGGGGGAAAATTATACCGAAGAAAAGCAAGGGAAGAACCTAAAATAACAACAGATACAAACACAATCATTGGTTGATAAAGAATTAATCCCGCCGCGGCAAAAGCAAGAGAAGCAACAACAGCAATTCCACCAGCCAGCCCATCAATTCCATCAATGAGATTAAAAGATGTTGTTATAGTGAAAACCCATAAAGTTACAACGAAAAAAACGATGATCCGAATAAACATTGCAAGATGAAAACCCGAAAAATGACCAAGGAGCATACTTCCACCCACCGACACGAAAATAGAAGCTATGATCTGAAGCAACAACTTATACCTGTAATGCAAGCTGCGCAGATCATCAATAACGCCAAGCAGAAAGATTGTAAATCCGCTTACTATTAATATGGAAAGGAAAACAATGGAAACGGGGTGCCTGGGAACAAAGAAAAGAAAAACCGGTACAAGCCCAATCATGATCGAAGTTACTATCGCCACTCCTCCTATATGAGCAATATCGCCATTATTCCTTCCATTCGGTTTTTCGCGAATTTTCCACTTTAGAGCCATATCCCTTACCATAGGCGTCATGGCAAGGCTCACAATAAACGGCACTACAAACGAAATAATTAATTGCATTATCGACAATTTGCACCCTTTTCACTTCAACCATTTAAATGATTAGACAATTAAATATTAAATGTCAAACTTTTTCAATTACATCCGCTATACGTCCAGCGGTTTTGCCGTCCCAGAGAGGTGGAATGGCGCAATTCTTTCTATCCCTTGTCAGAACCTTCCGCGCCGCGCGAAGAAGATCCCCGGGATCCGTTCCAACCAGAGTATTAGTCCCCATTTCAATTGTTATCGGACGCTCGGTATTATTTCTTACAGTTAAGCAAGGAACTCCTAAAACCGTGGTCTCTTCCTGAATCCCTCCAGAGTCAGTAACAACAATTCCGGAATATTTCATCAACTTTAAAAAATCAAGGTACCCGACCGGTTCAATCAGTTTCAAAGAGGAAGGCCGGCTAAATGGAGGAGTCTCTGATTCGATAATCTTTTTTGTGCGTGGATGAACCGGGAAAATAACAGTGTTAGATTCCGACAACTCAATAAGAACATTATACAGCGAGCGGAACTGATCAGGTTTATCAACATTAGAAGGCCTGTGTAGAGTTACAAGAATATAACCTTTTTTCTCAACTTCAAGCTTTTCCAGAATATTCGACTCTTCTGCCTTCTCAATATAATATTTTAGGGAATCAATCATAATATTACCGACAAAAAAGATTCTTTCCTCTCCAATGCCCTCCCGGTTCAGATTTGTTTCAGCTTCCGGGGAAGTTGTAAAACAATAATCTGAAAGTATGTCAGTGACCATTCTGTTTATTTCCTCCGGCATATTTTTGTCAAAACTTCTAAGCCCTGCTTCAATATGCGCAACCGGGATATGCTGTTTTGCTCCAACAAGAGAACAGGCCAAAGTTGAATTAATATCACCGACAACAATAATCAGGTCGACATCTTCCCTCATAATAACCTTTTCAAATTCAACCATAACCCTGGCCGTCTGTTCAGCGTGAGTTCCAGAACCAACTTCCAAATAGATATCCGGCTGAGGAAGTTCAAGGTCGTCAAAAAAAACCTTCGACATATTACTATCATAGTGTTGGCCCGTATGAACAAAAAGGATATCTACTGTTCCTCTTTTACTGAATTCCCTTATGAGAGGAGCAGCTTTCATAAAATTAGGCCGAGCTCCAACTACAATTACTGCTTTCATTTCTTTGCCTTCTCTTCACGTGAAGCTGCAATACGCTTTCCGTACATTTTCCTATAATATTTTTTAAAAGACCCTCTTTTGACCTCTTGCCACCATTCCTTGTTCTCTTGATACCATTTTACTGTCTTTCCCAACCCCTTATTGAAAGTATACTCTTTCTTCCACCCAAGAGATTTTAACTTCCTCGCGCAGAGCGCGTACCTGCGATCATGCCCCGGTCTGTCCGTTATAAATGTCAGAAGATTTTTGTCCGCGCCTGTAAATTTAATGATCTTCCTGGCTATATATACATTCTCCTTCTCCTCAGCCGCCCCAATATTATAAACTTGACCAATCTTTCCCCTTCTTCCAACAATATCAATTGCCCTGCAATTATCCTCAACATAGATCCAGTCCCGAACATTTTTACCATCTCCATAGATGGGTAATGGCTTCCCCTCCAGGGCATTCGTTATAAAGAGGGGGATAAATTTCTCCGGGTGCTGAAAGGGCCCGTAATTATTCGAACTTCTAGTTATAATCGCGGGTAACCCATATGTTTTATAAAATGCTCTTACCAGGAGATCCGCACCCGATTTGCTTGCTGAATATGGACTATTTGGTTCTATAGGATCATTTTCACTAAATTTACCCTTATCCAGGCTTCCATAAACTTCATCTGTTGAAACCTGTACAAAGCGCGATACTTTATACTCCAACGCCTTCTGAAGAAGAGTATATGTGCCCATCACATCCGTTCTAACAAAGCTTGCCCCCTTGAGTATGGAGCGGTCTACGTGAGTTTCCGCCGCAAAATTATAAATAATATCTACACCTGGAACAACATTATCAAGAAGCCTCGTGCTACAAATATCTCCTTTGACAAACTCAACGCAATCCCTGTCAATATACCCTTCAAGGTTCTTTATATTCCCCGCATAAGTCAACTTATCAAGTATTACAATATGTTTCCTGCTTTTTCTTTTAAGAAGCATCTTAACAAAGCAAGATCCTATAAATCCGGCTCCCCCGGTTACAAGTATTTTCTTCATATGCCTTTCTTTCCTTTTAAGCCTAGGGCTTGAGTCCGTCAATCCCGATCTGCTTATCTTTGCGCCGGAGGAAGATTATTGCGGTATAAAACTATCTCCCGAATGAATGATACCTGAACCCTCGTGCCTCAATCTTTTTCTTCTCATATATATTCCGGCAATCAAAAATCAGATTTCCCTTCAGCAGCTTCTTCACCTTTTCAAGCTCAAGAACTCTGAATTCATTCCATTCCGTCATAATTACAAGAGCTTCCGCCCCCTCCATAGCTAAATATGAATCATCGAAATATTCAATACTGGACCCATATATCTTTTTTGTATTGTCGATAGCTATCGGGTCATACACTTTTACTCTCGCTCCTTCTTCCAACAATCTGTCGATAAATTTCAACGAAGGCGCGTGACGCAGATCATCAGTATTGGGTTTAAATGAGAGTCCTAAAAGAGCAATTACCTTCCCCGAAAAATCAGAAATTTCAAATTTCATCTTTTCTATAAGCCTATCAACCCTGGAATCATTAACATCACTCGCTCCATTAATAATTTTTAGTTCTACGCCAAGTTCCTTTGCCGTATGTATAATGGCGGAAACATCCTTGGGGAGACACGATCCTCCATAACCTATACCAGCATGCAGAAACTTCGGGCCGATTCTCCTGTCAAATCCCATCGCTCTGGCAACATCATTCACATCTGTTCCAAGCTTCTCACAAAGATCGGCTATTTCATTAATAAAAGATATTTTCACGGCAAGAAAAGCATTGCTGGCATATTTAATGAGCTCCGAAGTCCGCACCGAAGTAAATACAATAGGAGTTTCCAAAAGATATAGAGGACGGTAGATCTCACGCATAATTTCCCGGGCACGCTTACTATCCACTCCAATCACGACCCTGTCGGGCCTCATAAAATCTTCAATCGCCGAACCTTCCCTTAGAAACTCAGGGTTTGAAATAGTGTCAAAGGGAATATCACTCACGAGATATTTTCGTATAATGTTTTTCACTTTTTCCGATGTCCCAACGGGGACAGTGCTTTTTTGCACAAACACTTTATATTTATCCATATGAAGAGCAATATCTTTCGCCACCTGGTAAACCGCACTCAAATTGGCTGAACCATCTTCGTTCATCGGAGTCCCCACCGCCGAAAATATAACCTCGGATTTCCTGACCGCGTCAGCAAGATCTGTTGTAAAGAACAGCCTCCCGGCTTCAATATTCCTCTTCACAAGTTCTTTAAGACCCGGTTCATATATCGGCATTCTGCCATTTTTAATATTCTCTATTCGCTCCGAGTCGATATCAACGCATATTACCCCGTTTCCAAAATCAGCAAGACAAGCTCCGCTTACCAACCCAACATAACCAGTCCCTACCATACAGACATCAGGCATTTTAAACTCCTTCTATTTAGCCCTTCCCCTCGTTACCCTCGCTGCCGAATAAAACTCTTTAGTTAATTCTTACTCAACACTCAAAAGAGCTATTTTAACTCTCACATTGGAATAATTCAGTTTTTAGATCGCTCGCACCAGTACTTAAGAAGATCTGTAATCATTTCCTTAGCTGCAATCTTTCTTTCCCAACCGGTATCATCGCACAGTTTCCGATTGCTTCCTGTAAAGACAGGCACATCCACAGGCCTTAGCAAATCCGGATCTGTTTGAATATCCACCGTTATTTCCGCCTCATCAATCATCATCTTAAGAGCATCTTGAAGATTCAAGCCCTCCCCCGAACATACATTGTATACATGACCTGTCTCGCCTTTCTCCACAAGAAGTCTGTAGGCTCTTACAACATCTCTTACGTCGAGAAAATCCCGCAAAATGTCAAGGTTACCGGTTCTAATAACAGGCTTGTCAATACCAGCCTTTACTCGCGCGCACTGCCTCGCGAATGAAGGAAAAACAAATGTAGTACTCTGTCCCGGCCCCGTGTGATTAAAGCTTCTCGTAACAATGATGTTCATATTAAAAGCACGGAAATACTGTAAAGCCAGAATAGTCTGCGCCGCTTTGCTTGCGGCATAGGGGTTTGCCGGTTCAATATCGGCGTTCTCTGAGAGAGGCATTTCTTCCGAAGACCTTTTCCCATATTCTTCACACGAACCAACCGCTAGAATCCGGGCGGACCCCTTATTTTTTCTTACAGCTTCGATCAGGTTTAAAAACCCGAGAACATTCGTCCTGACTGTCCCCACAGGATCCTTAAAGGAGAGAGCGCCTGAACTCTGAGCGGCAAGATGAAATACGGCATCGGGATTCCACTCCTTTACAAGTTTTTCCACAGCAGACGCATTAAGTAGATTACACTTTTGATATACAACTCCATCGGGTAACGCTTCAAAACCGGTGGCGGATCGACTTGAGGGATAAAGATCTATAATATCTTCAGCCAATACTTCATAGCCCGCATCAGCGAGTTCACGCGTCAGATATCTCCCAACAAAACCGTATGCTCCAGTTACAATAGCTCTCATAGTAAAAGAAATTAAACCACAAGCCCCCTGTCCGGATTCTCCCGCCAAAACTCAAGAAGATCGGATAAGGTTTTCTCAATCGGAATCCGGGGCTCCCAGCCGGTGTCATTATTAAACTTGCTATAATCACCCTCCAGAAGAGGAACATCGCTTGGCCTTAACCTATCCTTGTCTGTTCTGATATCAACTTTAACGCCGCTTAACTTAATAAGCATATCCAGAATCTCCCGTATACTGTAACTTTTTGAAGTACATAAATTGTAGACTTCGCCCGCTTTGCCCCTCTCGAGAGAGAGCCAGTACGCTCTTGCCATATCCCTCACATCGGTAAAATCACGCTTGGCGTCGAGATTTCCGACTTTCATAACGGAAGATTTCTTTCCATTCTCTATATCAACAATTTGTTTCGCGAAATCTGAACAAACAAAGACAGGCCCACGGCGGGGCCCGGTGTGATTGAATCCGCGGGTTCTTACTATTTCCATACCGTAACTTTTGTAATACTGGTACCCCAGCATATCCTGCGCTACCTTGCTCACAGCGTAAGGGCTCAATGGCCTCAGCGGATTGGTCTCTTTTATGGGAATCTCATCCTCAAGCACCATCCCATACTCCTCACTTGAACAGGCAATCTGAATCCTGCATGGATGGTCTATTTTCCGAACAGCTTCGAAAACATTGAGCTCACCGAGAATATTCGTGCTCAATGATTCACTGGGCGCCCTCCAGGATGTCGGAACATAACTCTGAGCGGCAAGATGAAAAATGTAGTCAGGTTCTACTTCTTTTATTACATCCCTTGTGGATGTAGCGTCCCTCAAATCGCATTCCAGCAGTTTCAGCCTATCCCAGATATGCTCAATGTTTTCAGTGCGGCTTCTCCAGCGTATAATCCCGTAGAGTTCAACATCTTCCTTCTCAAGGCAGAGGTCAGCAAGATGACTTCCCGCAAAACCTGTAATTCCCGTTATAAGAACACGCATTGTTTACCCTTTCTGCAATTTCCTGTATTATATCCCGTTCAAACCAACTATACTAAAGCGCCTATATTTTATTAACAATTAGAGCGGACAATATTCCTTAGCCATTCAAACGTCAATATAATACTAAAAATAAAGTATAGCAAAAATAGAAAAGAGGGGAAAGATAACTTTAAAAAAGCTCTTTCTATAATTTGGTCACTTCTCCGAATTAGCTAATGGAAAACTGTACAGTTTTTAGAGTAAAGTGGTGCTATTTCACAAATTATCAGTTACTACAGGCTGCCTGATGTGGAAAAATGCTATTGTAATAGTCCTTTATATATATCCAGAGTTTGCCTCGCGCAATGTTCCCAGGTGAAACCAGCGGCATACTTGATTCCTTTCTCAATTCTCGCTTGTGGAATCGAGGTTAGAGAATCAATCCCATGAGCAATCTCATCGGTATTCAAAGGATCAACATGAACAACAAAATTGCCGCTTATTTCACGAGCAGCGCCCACATTTCCCGCGAGCACGGGGGTTCCACATGCCATAGCCTCAAGTATTGGAAGTCCGAAACCTTCGTAAAAGGTAGGAAAAACAAAACCGACAGCCCCACTATAAAGGGCTGGCAAATCACTATCCTCAACATACCCCAGCATCTTCACTTTACCATCGAGATTATACTTTGTAATAGCCTGCAGGGTTTTTTCCCCCTGATAGGAAATAGTTCCAGCCAACACCATATCCAAATCTCTGCTTACCTTAGAACAAGAAAATGCGTGAACCAACCGTTCGGTATTTTTCCTCTTTGATATAGTGCCCACAAATAATAAATATTCTTTCTTTAATTCATATTTATTCTTAACCCGCTTGATAACCACTTCACTTTGGGGAAAATAACATTCATCAATCCCGTGATAAATTACATTTACTTTGTCCGTTGGTACATTCAGCAAGTTTATAACATCCTGTTTTGTTGTTTCACTACATGTAATAACCGAATCAGTATATTCCAAAATTTCTTTGTATATTTTCTCTTTTCTCAAAACAAATTTCTTTGGCGCTATATTCTCATTGCTGAACTTCAACGCCAGAAGATCATGAATGGTAACAACGCTTTTCACATTATTCCAGCAAGGAACAAAACCGTCTAACCCGTGGATAATATCTACGTCCTTATTGATTGGCCAATACGATTTGTAATAGTTTTTAACATTCAAATTTTCAGGTTTCCACCAATTGAACCGTTTCCCAGATCTGGATAGTTTGTAGAATACAGCCAGTGTATTGTCATCCTCAATCTCACATGATATTGCGGAAATTAGTTTAGAAATATAATGTGCTATCCCCGTTGGTTTCTTAGTAATAACGCCGCTTGCTTCAAATCCTATCCGCATATGTTTGCCAACCCGGCTATATATATCCGATTAAGCTATCCTGCTGTTTTTGACAACCCCATACAACCCTGGTTCAAAAGCCTGAACGGCAAACCCGAAACCCCCAGTTGTCACTTACGCTACCGGGTATAAAAAAGGTTCGCTTTGAAGTATGACAATTCTCAGAATAATCAA
>DAOWMJ010000058.1 GCA_030643145.1 Candidatus Latescibacterota bacterium
ATCGTTATTGCGGCAATCGGAAATGAATATGCCCACCAGGATAAATAAAATTTTATTTTATAAAATAATTTTATTTGGGCAAACAATAAAAAGACCAGGAACAATGCAAAATAATATAATATTTTTGCGAATTCATTTATTCCGCTTGTCAATTTTACAAATGAAATAAATCCAACAGCTGGCGGGGCAATTAGGATAAATAATGTCGGTAACAGTTTATTTGACAGCGGGCTATGGAAAATAATCCGATTAAAAAATATAATTAGCAAGATTATCCAAAAAATAAAACCGATACTAAAGAAAAACCATGAAATTTCTGACGAGAAATGGCTAACACCCGCAACAGGTACTAAAATATTTCCAACTGCAGGAATAAGCCATGACGGATTCATCTGTTTGATTTCAAATTTATTATGCTGAATCAAAATAGAAATTATTATTATTGTTAAAATAAAATGAATTGTTGTACCACTGATCCAAAGATATTTTGAAATAATTGGATTGACAGATAAAAATGCGATACTTAAAAGAAGCAGGCTGATTGAGAAAGTTGGGAAAAAACTAAGTTTGATAGGATGATTAAATTCCATTTTTACTTCATTGTGGAATTTAATCATCTTTATCAAATAAATAAGAGAAACTATTACAAAGAATATCACTGTAATTGTTAAAATGTACTGGCTCAAATTCAAAGGTATCTTAAGTATTGTTTCAGCTTTTTGAAACGCAATAGCAAATCCCGCCATTCCAAGAATCACTGAAAAAAATGATATCGGAAAATATTTTATTCTGTATTCTCTTTTCATATTATTCTCCATACCATATAGGTAAAAACTATTTGACTGCCGTGATTAGTGAATAAACAAATCACTTCCAATATAAATATATTTCGGGTGATGTCCTTAAAAAATTCGCTTTTTCCCTAAATTTTTCGGCCCTGCCGCAATTGTCGCTCGTTTTTATGACCCTTCCCCACAATAAACCAGTCCACGAGGCATTTTGGCGAAAGCTGAGTGCCTGAGGAATGAACCCGGCAGTAAATTGAAGCGGCCCACTTTTTCGAAAAACCCAGGTAACCAAGTATCTAAGAACCCTATATCACAAGAGGCTATAGGACAGAGCAGCCCCGGCAAACCCTAAACCCGACACCGGCGCTCACTTCGTCCGGCCCGTCGCCGTTACGATCCGCCGTACGGCAGTATTCAGCTGCATAGTACCAGCAACCGCCGCGCCTTATTCGGCTAAATCCATCAATAGGCCCTTGGGGGTTATCTGTCGGGCTTACATCATAATAAGTAGTAATATACCAGTCCCAGCACGACTCCCTTACATTTCCGCTCATGTCATAGGCGCCTAAACTATTCGGCTGAAGCTGACCCACAGGGTAAGTGCGATCATCCGCGTTGTTCAAATACCACGCGCAGTAACCTATAATGGAATTCAGGTTATGTCCGCTGTGCTCAGCTCCTGATGAGATATTTGTTCCATCAATATATCTGGCCGCGTATTCCCACTCCGCCTCTGTCGGTAATCTAAACCCGTTCGCGTCCCAATCCACACAATCATTGCTTATATCTCCGCCCTGTGAACCGGCTCTTCATCCGGTCTTATCCCAGCCCACCCCATTAAATAACCGGATGTACCGGGAACTAAAATAAGTTCAGCCACTGAATTAATATAAATTGTAATATTATCGGAATCTGTATTCCCCCCGCTGTCAGTACCTGTTAGAGTAATAACATGTGTATTTACTGATAGGTCTTCAGTGCGCCGCTTAGTGTATCGGACGAATAGTTTCCGATATATACATAAGGATTTTAATTTTGCAGATGTTAGGTTACTACCATCACTGAACAAATTAGAGATATCTATCGAACAACAATGCGCATTATCTGCATGGGAAGTCTGGCGAGAAGCTCGTAGTTCACCAGGTTGAAACGCTCGGAAAAGGAGGCTACCGAGATATTACGTTTATGCTGCTTCCCGATCAACACCACTTCGTCATTTTTCTTTACGCCCTGGATCCTTGTAACATCGGCTATCATCATACTCATATTGACCGCTCCTATAATGGGCGCTTCCTTCCCATGGATTAAAACATGCCCGATGTTACTCAAGCTCCGGCGGTACCCGTGGAAATAACCAACGGGAATAATCGCTATTCGGGTCTTGTTATCAGTCTGGTACTCGTTGCCATAACCGACAAACTCTCCGGGCGGCACCACCTTTGTGTCCATAACCTTCGTTTTCCAGTTCAGCACCCGCGAGAGTGGATTTTTACGGTACCGAGCGTTGTCCGATAGAAGTTTGTACACCTTTGTTTCCTTACTCGGCCAATAGCCGTATTGCGCTATCCCTATACGAACCATGTTCATGCGTGTTTCGGGATACATGATCGCGGCCGCCGAACAGGCAGTGTGATAGTACCGGAACCTTATCCCGTTATTCGAAAACCAATTTCTAATTGTGTTGAAGGTATCGATCTGATGATGAATGCGCACATAGTTTGACACACTCTCAGCGCCGGCGTAATGCGTGCATAATCCCTCGATTTCAAGAAGGCCGGTATTTTCCTTAATTACCTGGACAACTTTGCTTAAATCGGGCTGCTCAATTCCTGTTCGGTGCAAGCCGGTTTCCACCTCGATATGGACACGGGCTGGTTTGCCAGCAAGCTTAGCAGAGCTGACTACTTTTTTCAGTCTGTCTATATTGGATATGAAAAAAGAGATTTTATTTTCGATGAGCCATGGCAAGCTCTCATCGTCGATAACTCCCATGACCATAAGTTCTGTAGAATCACTCTTTACTTTCATTGCCTTTCCCGCTTCATAGACATCGAAGGTGGCGAAATAGTCGATACCGCACTCTTCGGCCAGGGGCAGGAACTGCTCGATCCCATGTCCGTAGGCATTCCCTTTTATTACCGAGACAAATTTAACATCAAGCCCGATGAGATCTTTCAGATACTTGATGTTTTTCCGCAAGGCCTTTTTACTTAATTCGATGTACGATGTCTGTAGCATTTCAGTATCTACTCCAGTTAAGTTGATGAATCGATTTCCTTGATTAGCTGTATAAATATTTCTACACCATTCTCCAAAATGCTGTCCGGAAAATCATAGTTCTCACTGTGCAGAGGCGGACAATCTTTTCCCGCACCGAGTCCGAACATCGCGCCGGTGGTCTTATTAAGAAAATATGAGAAATCCTCTGTCCATGAGAAAGGCTCCTCGACCCATGTAACATTCATCCCCCCCTTTTTCGCCGCCAGTTCGAGGATCGAAACGGCGCCCGCATCGTTAATTGTCGCGGGGAATTCTTCAACCCACTCGACATCTTGCGTCAGACGGTGGCGAGCGGCTATCTCCGACACCTCTTGCGTCACCTTTCCTCCCATCTCATTGAGTATGCCGTCTGTGGGAGCGCGGAGGGTAGCCATTATCACACCTGTTCCCGGTGACGACCCAAAAGCGATTTCGCCGAGTCTGATATGTATGATGGTTATCATCGCCTGTTTCTTACTTCTATTATAACTCTCCGATATGGCTTTTATATTCTCGATGATTTCGGTCATCGCGAAAACCGGATTATTCCCCTGCTCGGGATGTCCAGCGTGAGCGGTCGCTCCCTTTAGTTCGACGACTATCCCCTTAGATGCAATCGCGAATAATCCTTTTTTCATTACAATATCGCCCGGGTTGAAACCGGGCAGATTATGAAGGGCGAATATATAATCCGCCTTGAGTTCCTCGTAAAACCGGCTTCTGCTGATCCCTTTCGCTCCCGCTGCTATCTCTTCAGCGGGTTCGAAAAGAAGCACTATCCTGGCCTTGATTTCACCGGGATGATCGTGGAGGTACGAAGCGACACCCAGTAGCATCGCCATATGCCCATCATGCCCACAGGCGTGGCTCGCACCCCGGTTCCTGCTGGCATGGTTGAAAGTGTTTTTTTCTGTTATCGGAAGTCCGTCGAGTTCAGCGCGCAGGACAACGGTAGCCCCCGGCTTGCCCGACTCATAGACGGCCGCCACCGCGTTCTCCGAAAAACCGCTGACGATCCTTGTCGGTTCAAATTCCTCGAGGAATGACACGATTACCGAGGCTGTTTTCCCCTCGTTCCCTGAGGTCTCGGGCGCCTTGTGAAGTTCTCTTCTTATGCCTCGCAAAAATTCATTCAATTTCATACTGCAAAACAAACCCGTTAATTTTTTCTCTCTTTAAACAATGTCTTTCACTACTGTCCCAACGTTGCTTTTTGAAATTCGTGTAATAGTATAAATAAATATCAGTTAAGTGTCAAAATGTTATTTATCGATTTGAACTCAGGATCACCTTTAAGCCATACTTCCATAACAAGATTGAAGGAGATGGCTTATGAATTCTGGAAAAACGATTTCCTCTCGGCTGATGGATTTTCCTCTCATTTACGAATTTAGAAGATGATTTCCATCATAATAGCATCGCAAGGTTTTATCATTCCGCCCAAATAAAATCTGTTGTTTTCTTCACCGATCTGAGAATCAAGAATACGACGATTGAAACGCCCACTCCCACCACCGCGGGATCGACCGTAACCAGCTTCCGGAACAAAGGGCTGAAACCGCTGGAATCCACATAACCCTGATAAAAGGTAAACCTGTAGGCAAGCGTTACGAAAATAGCGGTAAGCATCGAGTAGAATATATGCGAGTTCAGCCGCCTCGATTTCTCCCGGCAAAAGATCCCGACAACGATAGGCAGGATAATCGCCGGTGCCCACAGGTGATAGGTAAAGAGAAGCAATCCGATTATATCCGACCAGAGGATAGCTATGAAGACGGCCACCAATCCCAGCGATGCTGTGCAGAACCGGGCCAGTTTGAGTGTCCGTCCGTCCCCTCTGTCTTTCCATCCCAGCTGATGTTCGAAAAGATCCTTCACGAATATAGCCGTCGATGAATTGAGGGCCGAATCCGCTGACGACATCACCGCCATGAGGAGCGCTCCTATTATCAGCCCGCCTATTACAGGATTGTTCAGCTTTCTTATGACCTGGGGAAGTGCGAGCTGCGGGTCGATCTCTGGAAAATGAATTCTCGCGTATAGTGCTATAAAGAAAAGTACACCGGGGAACAGTATCGCGAGAAAGATTCCCACTCCGGCTATTCCTATCTTCGTCTCCCTGATGTTTTTCCCAACGCAGTACCTCGTGGCGTAACCTGGGGCGAATGTTTCCCCGAAGAGGAATGCGAGAAAGGTGGTCACTAGAAAGAGCCACCCCTTCCCCCCTTCCAGCATGAAGAACTCAGGCTTCACCGTCTCCCGTATCGAGCTCCACGAATTAACGATATCGGGAACGCACCAGATAAGCGTGATTATGAAGCCGGCCAGCAATATTATGAACTGGAACATATCGGTGTGAATTACCGCCAAAAGTCCGCCCGCTGTGCTGTAGATCACCACCATGCTGCCCCCCACTATGATGGCCCACCTCAGCACAACCCGCGCTTCCGCGAATTCGGGAAGGATCGCCGCGAGCACGCTTCCGAAAGCGGCCATCTGAGCGGCAACTATGAAAACACTGAAGAGAAGCGAGAGGATCAGTACAACGAAACGGGTTCTCTCCCCGAAGCGGTACCCGAAATAACCCGCTACGGTATATAACTCAAGCTCCCTGAACCTCGGGGCCACGAACAGCCCGCTGAATATGAAGTGAAGATACCAACCTGTGGAGACCAGGAGCATCAGGATGCCCCACTCGTAGGTTTTCGCAATAGCGCCAATCGAACAGCCACCCCCGATCACCGTGGCTCCCATTGTGCAGAAAAGGTAGAACCACCTCACACTCCGCCCGGCGACGAGGAAATCGTCGCGTATCTCCAATCTTCTTCGCTTTCGACACACCCTTGATGAATATAAACACCATGTAGGCGGCCACGATTTCCCACAGGATCAGCCTCGAGCTCATGATATAGGGAGCGGGGTGTTGTTATTCGAATTTGCGCGTATAATACATAACATATACTATAACTTATCCCATTATCCAGGGCGCTTCAAGCCAAAATACTAAAAACCCCACATTAATCCACTGATCCTTTAGTCTCCCCAAAAAATGCTTGCCGCTAGACAATTTCGCCATATAATCTGATAAAGCATATCAAGACACACTTACAACGCTGGTAGTTGGATATTTGTAAGTTGAAGGAAGATTTAAATCATGAAAAAGAATATACTCTTACTGGTATTAATATTTATTATGTTTTCCACAGTTGCAGGTGTTTAGAACGCAAACATTTCAGCAATAACGGATAGCACTTTTTTTGCTGAACGCCGATTCAGCTTTCCAATATTTGCCACAAGACGCCCTTTGTCAATCGTTCGTATTTGATCCAAAACAATTTGCCCGTTCTTATTCTTGAATCGGCAGGATACACGCGTTGGGTAATTTCTGCCCTTGGTCGTCATTGGAGCAACAATAACAGTACGAATGTTGTGATTCATTTCATCAGGAGATATAATCAAACAGGGTCGTGTTTTCTTAATTTCACTTCCAATAGTTGGATCAAGATTAACAAGATAGACCTCGAAACGATTCACTTCCATTCCCATTCCTCCTTGTCCCAAACCGTCTCAGTTATTTCTTCACTATCAAGCAACCTATCATCACCATGTTTTGCCATAGCTTTGTATGAATCAACCCAACCAGTTCGGGGATGCTCGGCTGGACTTATAATGAGTCTGTTCTCTTCCACGAAAATCTCAATATCTCTTTTTATGCCTAACTGTTCGATTAATGGTTTTGGTATACGAATACCCTGCGAATTTCCGATCTTGACAATCTTTGATTTCATTTCAGCATCACCTCTTGTAAATACATTGTAATCACATTATGTGATAATGTCAAGCCCTTTTTTAACTATTACCTTATATACAGCCTAACTTGTTTCTAAATACTAAGAGAGCATTTCCATATATCATTCCCGGTGTAAAAGAAGTTGCCGAAGGCAATTTAGGAAAATCTTTGATTTCCCTTTTATCCGCTGTTAAGTGAAATTTTTGCGATAATACTAAAGTTGAAATAAAAATCAATATCATGTCAAATCTCTTAAGCATCGCTTAAAAAGATGATGGATTAATGATAGTATGTGTATTCCGGAGCAATCCGGACACTGATTCCGGACGAAGCCGGACACCGATTCCGATTAATTCCGGACACTCATTCCGATTGAAGACGGACACCTGATCTTAGGTTTAATAATCAATAGCGACAAGAGATGAATGGCGGCTCTGGATAACCAGAGAAATGGTAATATATACCCTTCGTAGTACATCAAACGGGAGGTATAAATGCCAGCAAAGAGGTTATCGATGCGCAAGATCAAGGAAATACTAAGGTTAAAGAATGAAGTCGGGCTCAGTGTCAGGCAAATAGCAAAGAGTTGTTCTGTAGGCAAAAGTGCGGTCCATGAGTATCTGAGCCGTGCCTCTGCTGCAGGTCTGAGCTGGCCTCTTGAAGATAGCATGGATGAGACAAGTCTGCAGCGGGTTCTGTTCTCATCGAACCTTCAAGTGCCATCTTCAAAACGTCCCTTACCCGTTTGGGCAGATATCCACACAGAGTTGAGGAGTAAGAAGAATGTGACACTGACACTTCTTTGGGAGGAGTACAAAGCCTGCCATCCGAAAGATGGCTACCAGTACAGTCAGTTCTGTGAGAGATACGGCAAGTGGAAGGGTATTCTGGATGTATGTATGCGTCAGGAGCACAGGGCGGGCGAGAAGATGTTCATAGACTATTGCGGTCAGACGGTTTCTGTTGTGAATCCGGAAACCGGAGAGATACGCGAAGCGGAGATCTTTGTGGCCGTTCTCGGAGCGAGTAATTATACCTTTTCTGAGGCGACCTGGAGCCAGTCATTACCTGACTGGATAGCGTCGCACCAGAGGGCTTTTGTCTATTTTAATGGAGTAACAGAGCTTTTGATTCCGGACAATCTTAAATCGGGGGTCAACAAGGCCTGCCGCTATGAGCCTGACCTGAATCCGACGTATCAGGATATGGCATCGCATTACGGCACTGCTGTGATACCCGCCCGGGTAAGAAAACCCAGAGACAAGGCCAAAGTAGAGGCTGGGGTTCTGCTGGTAGAGCGCTGGATACTGGCGGTTCTTCGCAATCGTACCTTTTTCAGTCTCAGTGAGCTTAACGGGGCAATAGAAGAACTTCTGGGCAGGCTTAATGCCAAGCAGTTCAAAAAGCTTCCTGGTAGCAGGAGATCGCAATACGAGGTACTGGATCGGCCAGCGCTCAAACCCCTGCCATTCTTGCATTACGAGTATGCTGAGTGGAAGAATACCAAAGCGGGAATCGATTACCATATAGAAGTCTATCGGCATTATTACAGTGTTCCCTATCAGCTTGCACAGAGGAAACTCAATGTGAGAATAACCGCCAGTATCATAGAGGTTTTTCACAAGGGCAAGCGTGTGGCCAGTCATTGCCGCAGCTACATGAGGGGGAAACACACCACTGTTCCCGAGCATATGCCCCGGTCCCACCGAGAGTATCTGAAGTGGACGCCGGAGCGTCTTCTCGGCTGGGCCTCGAAAACCGGCCCGTCAACTGAGAAACTGGCCGGGGTTATCATGCGGAGCAGGCCTCACCCCCAACAGGGCTTCAGGTCCATACTGGGGATACTGAGGCTGACAAAAACCTATGACGAAAAACGAGTCGATGCCGCCTGCTTAAGAGCACTGGATATAGGCTCTCATTCCTACAAAAGCGTTGCCTCGATACTAAAGAACAATCTCGAGAGCAACCCGCTACAGAGCAAGTTGATCGAACATAAACCAATAGACCACCCTAATATCAGGGGCAGTAGATACTACTCGACGCTGAAAGGAGAAACAGATGCTTACACATCCAATTCTTGAGAACCTGAGAGCTCTAAGGCTCAACACCATGGCAAAAACACTCGATGAGCAGATGAACATGCCGGACGTGGGGACATTGTCTTTTGAGGAACGTCTGGGGCTTATGGTGGATAGAGAGCTGATAGAACGCGGAAACCGCCGGCTGAAGACAAGACTTAGAAAAGCAAAACTGCGAGTTCAAGCCTGTATGGAAGATATCGATTATCGTTCTTCAAGAAAACTAGACAGATCGCTTATGAAGTCACTTGCTTCCTGCAACTGGATAGACCGGCACCAGAGCGTGCTTATCACCGGCCCTACCGGTGCGGGCAAAACATGGATCGCCTGCGCTCTGGCACATCGTGCCTGCATGGAAGGACATACAGTTCTCTATAAAAGACTGCCGGGCTTCCTACGAGGGTTCTACACTGCTAGGGCGGATGGCAGCTATGGCAAATTCATCAAGACTTGCTCGAAAACGGATCTCCTGGTCATCGATGATTGGGGTCTCAAAAGACTTGATCAACAGCAGAGCCTTGATCTCCTGGAATTACTCGAAGACCGGTATAATCTGAAGTCTACCATCGTGGCAGCACAAATACCGGCGGATAAATGGCATGAAACAATCGCTGACCCTACTCTTGCCGATGCCATCTTGGATCGTCTTATCCACAACTCTCACCGTATAGAACTGAAAGGAGAATCAATGAGAAAGAAAATATCATGCTTGACTGATAAGAAAAAGAAAGATTAAATACTAATAACCAGCGTCGCTACGCTCCGATCAGGAGTGTCCGGCTTCGAGTGGATCAGATGTCCGGAATCAGATCGGAATGGGTGTCCAGAATCACCGGAATACACAGCTATTAGCAATTCAATGCAATTTTTGTTTGTACAAGATCAACTGCTGCAAGACGGTAGAAATATATGCATGACGCAATCGGTTTTCCGTTCTCATTAATGCCATTCCATACAATCTTTCTATGCCCTGCGTCTTGAAATTCATTTACAAGTATCTTAATAATCTGTCAATTTCCATTATGAATTTTGAGCGATACATGAGATCGCTTCGGAAGCCTTTTTGCCTTCCCATG
>DAOWMJ010000158.1 GCA_030643145.1 Candidatus Latescibacterota bacterium
AGGTTCTTTTATCTTAGGCCTTCCTTCGGCGCTCAACCCGCAATTTTTTCAGAATCAGGACTGGGTCTGGAGCATAGGATTACTCCTTAGTGGACTATTTTTTTCTGTCACTGTTATCAGCTACGGCACAGACAAATTCAGATGCGAGATTATCAACAACTGCAGAAACGATATTAAACTTGGCAGAATATTTAATTTCGCTATCAAAATCCTGATACCCGTAGAATTCGCCGCCATGATTATCTGGTGGTTCACTCAAGCAATAACCACTTACGACCCACATTACTGGTGGCATCCCTTTCACACTTTCAGCATCGGCACGTGTATTTTTCAATGGGGAATTCTAATTGCTATTCTTCTTATATTTAACCGTTCCATACAAGGACTCCTCTTTGACAAAAAGAATGAAATAAATAGCGTAATACCCAAAAGAAAGGAAATTGCAAAGTGAGCAGAGCCGCTGTTATAATGATGATTGCAATTTTGTCCCTCGTATGGGGAGGATTCGCGTCATTTCTCTTCTTCTTCCTGAGAAAAGAAAAACCCGGCAAATAACCGCATGGATCAATTATCCCCATCGGCGCTGGAAATATATTCTTCCTTCAATTTCCCAAGAATACGCTTCTGGAGATCAAAAGCTATGTCGGGAAGGTTATTAATCGCAAAGAAACCCACCTCTTCAGCATCGTCCCCCGCTTCAAGGTTGCCGCCAGTAATGTGCCCCCTGTACAAAATCATTACCGTGTTCCCCCTGGGATCATCAAAACAAGATTCAATAGCGTGAATGCCATCCAGCTCCACACAAACCCCCGTTTCTTCCTCAACTTCTCTTACCGCAGTTTCTGAGGCGCTTTCTTCATATTCTATATAGCCGGAGGGCATAACCCAAAGTCCACGGTATGGCTCAAAACGTCTTTTAACCAATAATACCCTGTTATTTTCTACTACAAGCACACCAGCAGTTGGGGCAGGGTTCCGATAATGAACAAAACCGCACTGAGGGCATTTGAATCTCTGATAACCACCCTCAATCTTCTCAACCAGTTTTTCTTTGCACAAGGGACAAAATTTATAAATATTCATCACGGCATCGGGGTACTTTCACCTTTAGGTTCATAACGCATTAACCAAAGGCGCCAGTCCAGATCAACTTTCGGGAATTCTTTTTCATAAATTCTCTCGAATATTTTTCCAAATGTTTCAAGCTCTGTCACTTCATCAGATTCTTTATATAACTTTAGAAAATCCTCCATTCCATATTTCTCTACGAGGTAAGCACAGAAAGAGGTCCACGCGGGAATAGTTGTAGACAATTCAGTATATTTAAGTTTTTCAGTCGGAAGACTTTTATACAAAGGCTCTATCTTGTGATTCATTAAATCCTCTTTGGCCTCCCGATGAGGATTCCAGTTATGTTTATACGATCGAAGATAAAAAATCAAACCTTTCGCCAATCCAAGTGGAGGAAACCCGAAATCGTAAATAAGCATATGCGTAACAACCAGATCTTCATTCTCTTTCATTGTATGTATTTCTCTTTTTTCCCATTTTACGCCTTGATAATATTTTTCTGCCAGATTTATCCGCATAAAATCTTCTTCAGTAGAATAATAATAATAATTAATTTTTTTATCTATTTTCCCTAATTTTATCTTCTCGGCATAACTTTCAATCGCATCAACTTCCTTCTCTATAGCCCCTTCCGGGAAGGGATGCCCGGGGAGGGAATAGAAAGTAATATACTTTGTATCTTTCCTGACCCACGGGATTTTCTTCCTCAGCTTCGCTTCAACATTATCAAAATAAATTACTCCGGACATCGTTGACAAAAGCCCGATTTCGGCGAACTTTGCGTTTGGAGGCACAACAACTCTCTTCTCCATATGATGCCAGGCTTTTGTCCCCACATTCGGGTTCATAAAAACGTCCGCTAATCTGTCAGTATCCTTTACCCTTTCATTCTTTTTGTTTAGAAAGCGTACAAATAGATTCGAATATGCGTTACGGATTGCACTGCTTCGCAGATTTTTTGATCTTATATCAGATGATATTATCAAATCATGTCCCGCTATTACCGGCACGACCTGAACCAAGGCAACCCATTTATCCGTAGTATCATGACTCTCAAAATAGCATGCATAATTGCCGCTCTTTATATCCTCAGATGACTTAACAAAACGGTTAACCGATCCCCCCTCAGAGCTTATTTCATCTATAGTTCTCACTTTCCATTCATCAGGAATTGAATCAGTCCAATTTTCGAAAGAGTGATTTTTGATCAAGTTTACTCCAAAAGAACCATCACTCACTTTGGACGAATCATCTTCGTTACATCCCCAAAAACCGATAACAGCAGCAAAAACAATCACGCAAGTTATTTTTTTTCCAGTCAATGACATAAAACCCTCCATAAACAAAACCGATCAATTTTGTTTAATATATGTTCTTAGAACACAGGAATCCACTAAACCTTTCTTAAAAATTCAGCATAATCTTCCGTAAATCTAATGTCTAAATAAATTTTTAAAAAGATTTAAAGGCAAAAAATGCGGAGTGCCCTGCCAAAAAGACTTTAACAAAGAGCCGCCTGAATCTTCATAGCCGAATTAACACGGACCAGACTAGAAAAGAATCGCCCCGGAGCCGTTCGCTTTAGTTCCTTCTTATTATAAACAGTGTCGCGTCATCCAAGAGTCTATCATCATTTATAAATTCATAGAGATAGCCAAACATCCCGTTAACAATAAACTTGACAGACTCACCCATATTTTCTCGAACATACTTTACAATTCTTTCCTCCCCGAACATCTCGCCCTTCGCGTTAACACTTTCAAATATGCCGTCAGAAAACATTACCAGAAAATCGCCCGGATCCATAAAGGCAAACCCTCTTTCAAAAGTAGCATTTTCCATTGGACCGAGGATACTTCCACCTCTTGTAAGTCTTTCTTCCTTTGAATCCTTAATCACAATTGGAGGGGGATGCCCGGCATTCACATACACGAGTGTTCCATTCTCCTCTAATTCTGCGAAAAACATAGAGACAAAGCGAGTTGATAACCGACTCTTCCCAATCACTCTATTGAGCTTTTTCACCACTTCCGATATCTTCATTTCCTTCTCTATCCCCATCCTGAGACCCGTAACAACATCTCTAACAAGCAGGGCCGCCGGTAAGCCATGCCCGCTCGCATCCCCAATCGAGAATGACAAAACATCATCGTCAAGCACCCCGTAATCATAGAAATCTCCACCGACTCGCTCCGCTGGAACTGAACGAGCAGCTATATCAAACTGCCCGAAATCGATCTTAAAACGAGGCAGAAGACTTCGCTGGATTTCATAAGCCTCCTGAAGATCAGCGGTGAAACGACTTGTTGAACGACTGAAGTTAAGAATATTCTGAAGAACATTTATGGAAAACTGTAGAGTCTCGCGCTCCCAATCCTTCTTCAACCTGAAAACAAGAAGAAACTGCTCATCCTCGCCCACCAAAGCCGCGACACTGTTATTCCCCCAGGGAGGAACTTCCGTATCAACAAAAATATAACTCTTATGCAAACTGAGAGGTTTTAAAAAGGCTTCATATCTGCTTATAGGTTCCGGCCACGAATCTGTGGAATCACCCAGCGCCCCACCAATTCTGTGAAAATAGCCCATTTTAAGTTCGTAAACACACCCGCTCTTTATTCTAAGATCATCGCCAACTTCTTCAACAAGTTCTTCAAGTACAAGAGCAAGAGCATCTTTGGTTCCCACTCTTTTCTTTATGCGGGCTATAAGAGAATCAAGTTTCCTGTAAAATTCTTTCGGTTTGAACTGCCCGTCGGGCATAATCTGTTCTCCTCTACACCTTTAAGGATCAATATCTATTTCACCAGTCATCGGTACAAATCTTACACCTATCAGTTCTTCTTTTACTAACTCCTCCTTGCCGCGCGTTATTCTGTATAGTTGCTGGAAGATAGTCCCAACCGGAACAACCATCCTCCCCCCTTCATTCAGCTGTTCAATTATCTTCTCCGGCATCCGTGCCGGAGCCGCGGTTATCATAACCGCATCGAAAGGCGCTTCCTCTTCCCAACCCAAAGAACCATCCCGTATGCTGTAGCTTATATTAGTATAACCAGCTTTTCCAAGTTTCTTTCTTGCCGTGAGACCAAGCGCTTCCACTATCTCTACAGTATAAACATGTCCGGCAAGCTTAGCAAGTACTGCTGTTTGATAGCCGCTTCCCGTCCCTATTTCCAGCACACGATCTTTTCTCTTAATTCGAAGTTTTTCCGTCATGTACGCGACAATGTAGGGTTGTGAAATAGTCTGTCTGTATCCAATTGAAAGGGGAGCATCGCAAAAAGCCTCGTCCATATATTCTTTCTTTACAAAATACTCCCGCGGCACATCCTTCATAACCTCTAATACTCGAGTATCCTCAACACCTCTAGCGGCAATCTGTGAATTGACCATTCTTTCTCTTTCAACCCTCATCCTGTCATTAAACTTTTTCATTCTCCCAATTCCTCTTTGATTAAACTCTCCGCCTTGTCAAGCGCATCCTGTATCATCTCTCCGTTACCCCCTCCCCCCTGAGCGAAATCTCCCCCTCCCCCCCCATGAGCACCCATAACAGCGGCAGCTTCTTTTAAAATTTCCCCCATACTAACGGAGACGCCTTCGGAACAAGCAAATACAAGCCCCGGTGTCGGTTTTAAAACACCAAAAAGAACTATTATCTTATTAGTTTTTTTTATCTCTCCAGCGAGATTTCTCAAAGCCGCCGCGTCAATATCCTCAACTACCTTCTTTACAATAGAGAAAGAACCAATCGAACCATCCGGTACTGCCAGTTGTTCCGCCCTGAAAGCAACCAATTTATCGCCCAACCCCTTGTTCTCTTTGCGAAGAACGGCATTTTCATCTGAAAGTTTTTTTATCATTTCACCAACTTCGCTCCAGCCGGTACTAAAGGAAAGCGCTAATGTATTCAGCAACGTGTCCTTTTCGATATAGTCCCTTATTCCTCTTAAACCGCATAAAAACTCGAT
>DAOWMJ010000081.1 GCA_030643145.1 Candidatus Latescibacterota bacterium
TGTCCCGTCAAAATCTATCTCCGGATGCACAAGCGAATCAGTCAAAACAAGCCTTCCCGTAAACATGCCATCTAAAAACGGTGTATCCCCAAAATACTCCGCAAAAGGTTTCATTGCCAACCTGGCAGAGTATATACCAAGATCTACGACGGCATTACGAAGAGCTTTTATTCCATCTTTATTAATTTCCTTCCAGCTAACGCCGCTCATTGTCCCGCTTGCAAAACCGAACCCCGCCGTAGTAGACAAGCTCACTGAATCAACCACGCAATACCCGTCCGCGTAAGACGCTTTAACTGCCAGCGATTTCACTGTGATTGTATCAATGACTCCCTCTGTTAATTCAAGGTCAATCTCCATTGATGGATCCGCAATATCGCCAGTGCAACTCAGGGTCCCCATTGTCTTACCTTTCAGGGGAACTGATATCAACCCGGAGTTATTTAATAGCGACATATCCAACCTGTCAAATCTAAATTCACTATCCAAGGTATTCTCGAATTTGTTTAAAGTGCCTACAAAATATAAGGCGCCAAGCTTTGAATGAAACTGCATATCGTCAAAAAATAATGTGGAATCACTAATAACAACATTAAAGTTTCCACTGCTTTTCCAGTTCTCCTCCAGCATTTCAAGCACAACATCACTGAATACAAATCTGGTAATATCCCCATTCTTTATCACTTCGCCCCTCATCTTTGCTTTGAACCCGGGCCTTTCAAGATTAAGCCTTTTTATATTTGTCTTACCGCGAAAATAATCAAGCGATAGTTCAATCCCGGAGAAACCGAACGGGTCAATACAGCAACTGTCACCTGAAAGATCCAAAAAGAGGCTGTAATATTTATCTCTTTTCATGGCAAGTTTGATCTGTCCATCGGGCACAAAAACGTTTCTGTATTCAAAATTATTACAACTGCCGCTTACTCGTAGATCCCAGGAATCAAAACTTCCACTCCATAATCCATTTACATCAATATCAGTCCTGTATTCCTCGATATTAAAATAGGGAAATAGAGTATCAACCGCTTCGCATTTAATGTCGACAAATAGGTTTATTTTATCTTTTCCGGTTATACTTCCATATATATCAACAGTATGTGTTGAGGATTTCATCCATGCCTTTTCAAGCAAAAGACTATCCCCTCTGTGAACTCCTGAAATAACCGCATGTTCATAAGGAAATCTTCTGAAGTGCCCCTCTTCAAGATCAAATTGAAATAGTACTTCATTTTTGCAGGGATAATATTTAACCCCTATCTTACCCGTGAAATCTGTTTCAGGAAGCCTGGTTCCCGGATAAAACCCCTTTGACAAATCAATATTTTCAGTACTCAAACTGATTTTTAACAGTTTTTCATCCTCAATTAAATAAGCGCCATCCCCAACTACGTAAGCCCCATTAATCCCTCCTTCAAAATGATTCATCCTGACGATTGAATCTTTTACAGTTATGTCCATATTAAAATCGTTCAGGGCAAAACCGCTGATTATTCCATCGGCGACCCCCTTCAAATTCAAGATGTCGTTTTCTCCGCGTATATCAAAAACGCCATTTACCCTTCCTGTTGCTTCAGCGGCAAAATCAAAAATATATCCTGCTTCTTTCAAATCTAAGGGGGCACATTTTACACGCATATCTATATTCATCGAGAACGGGTTAAATCTTCCGTTCAATATTAGTTTTGAACTTTCCGTGCGTACAGAATAGTTTTCAAGAAGAATATTACTGACGTCACTATTTTTATCCTTATCATTTTTCCAGATAACATTTCCCTTTATTTCGTTGATACTAATCTTTCGAGTAATTAGATTGCACGATCCTTTTCGCATCTGAACATAAACCCCGTTTTCCCTGGTAGTTACAGAGCCTTCAAATTTGATATTTTTTACAGCTTCCGCACTATTTGCACCCTGATATATAATCTGTCCCTTTGAAACATTCAGTTCTGCCACCGTGAACCTGAATAATTTACCGAATGATTCGATACCCCCGGGCATTTTGTTAATCTCCGAAGGCCCCTGTTTTATCCATATATGAGGCCTTAAAATGGATAACTCATCCATCCTGTGCCTTTTTCCCAGCAGAGAAATCAGATCATACCGACAGTTGATTTCTTCTATTCTGACAACATCGTATGAAAAATCATCACCTCTGTAACGAATTATAAGGTTCCGGATATAAAGCCTGCCAAGAAGATTGCCGTCAATTTTTCCAATTTCCAACTTATAATCGGTCCTATGAAAACAGTAACTTCCCAAAACATCGGCAACCCTGTCAGCAAAGAAATCGGTATGGACAAAGAGAAGGGCCAAAATCACCACTACAAGTACAAAGACAATGAAAGAGGAAATCCAGATTACAATTCTGTTTTTTATAATTCTTTCAGCCATCGTTTTCCTTTTCCATCAAAACAGCTGGCCCAGACTGATGTGAATCCAGTAATTATTTTTTTCAATGTCAGCTGTTTTCTTAAGTGGAAATCCCGCATCAACCCTGATAGGTCCAAGCGGCGTATAATATCTTAACCCAAAACCCGCACTATACTTATAATCACGGGTCGTCATTTCATCCATTTCCTTCAGTATGGTAAACTGATTTATCGCTATGGCGTTAATATTCTCCCAAACATTGCCGCCATCAAGAAAAATCACCCCCCCGATATTAAATCTGGATAAACCGGGGAATAAAAACCTGAGCTCAACATTTGTCAATAATAACACCTGCCCACCCACGGGATCTCCACTGATTCCTGTTGGCCCTAACGAATTCTCCTCGTAACCCCTCACAGAGTTACCTCCACCTATAAAGAACCGGCTTTCTAGAGGAATCCCGCTGGAGACAGTTCCGGCAAATGGCTCTAAGAACCCCACTCTAAACCTGTACGCCAAAACTGCTTCATTCAAAATAGTGCTAAAACTTCTATATGAAGAAACAACAGAATAGTAATTATCATCTCCGCCTAACACTCCCCCCGAGTATCTAAGTTCCAGGTTAAAATAATTGCCGTTCTTTGGATTGAAGTAATAATTCCTTGTATCCCTTCTATATTCTAATTCCAGTGAGTGTCTTTTTGATTCGCTTTTTTCCCCCGGAGAATCATCCCGTTTTATATGTTCAAAAATATAGCTGAACTGGAGCAAGGTCTGCCTCGAAACTTGTCTGAAGATTGAACTTGTGTAGCTCATCGCACGAAAGACCGCGGGCTGAATAGTAGCATCATCTTCATAATATGCGCCCAGAGAGAAAGTGTTCCATGTTGACATAATATGAGGAAAACGTAACTCTCCTTCGTAACGGATATACTTTTCCTCAAAATTCATTTCTGAAAAATCGATTTCATTATCAGAAAATAAGCTGAAAGAGTAAGAGGATATAAATCTCAGAGTATATCCCCTATTCAACAAATTTCTTTGTCCCCATTCAACAAATATATGGCTCGCGTGAACATTACCAACTCCCATTCCAGTCTCAATATACCCCATCTTTCTTTCCCGCACACCCAAGCGTATATCCACGATTCCAGCCTTAAGATTTAGGTTTTCAGGTTCAATATCAACAGATGAAAAAAAGCCGGTATTGTATAAATTTTGCTTACTTTGTTGAATCTTCTTAAGTTCAAAATACTCCCCTGGATGTATAGTAAGTTCCCTTGATATTATATCTTTATTTACTTTCCTGTTGCCAACTATTTGGATAGCATTAATCTTCGCTTTTTCCCCTACTCTGATCTTCCAGAAAATATCAACCTCAGTTGAATCAACATTAACTTCGTAAGATATTCCTGTCCCGAGATAGCCTCTCTCGAAAAATAGGTTAAATATAGAATATTGATCAACTTTAAGTAAATTCGGATTATATGGCTGTCCTTCAGTTAATTTCAGTACATCTTTTATAAGTTCTTTTGAGATTATTTCATTGTCCCCAATCCCAAGTTTTCTGACTCTGGTTCTTTCCCCTTCATTTATAATAATCTTTATCTTGATAGAATTGTTTTCTTCGTCCCTTACAAGGGAACTAATATTCACTTCTGTGCTGAAAAATCCATTTTTTCTGTAAAAGGATTTGATTCTTTCCAGATCCCGCATGAGAAAATCAGCGCGATAGCGTGGCTTTTTAAAAAAACTAAAAACCCCCGCTTCTTTTGTATGCATTTTATTCTTAAGAATTTTATCGTCAAATACGCGATTACCTAGAATAATAATCCTCTTGGTAACCGGCAATTCGTCCTCAAACCCCCCGGCGGCAGCTTCAGACAGGAAACAGAATCCTACCCCTAGAGCAATGAAACAGCTAAAAGCAACTAATAGTATTCTTTTTGTTTTGTACAGCATTGAGATTGACATTCTTTAATCCTGGTTGTAACTTCCTTAAAAGATGAAGAATAAACAATTTTATAAAGTGTACGAAAAGAGTTCAACAAACAATTCCAACCGGGAATTTAATAAACTCTGTCATCCGGTTAGAATTCGTAAATCAATTTCGATTATCCTTTCTATTCTTTTTATGCTTACCAGCTGCTGCTCGGAGAGAACAACCCCGGATAAAGAAATTACAAGAACTCTCACATCAAACGAACGGTATCTAGTAAACTTATATGTTAAAATACATGAATTTGAAAGAAATCTCCAAAACAATCCCGAAGAACTCTCAAAAAAATTGAGCCAACTAGAAAAAGAAACAGATTCTCAGAGAATTCGGCTAACGCTATCGGAACTTGAAAAAGACCCGACAAAATGGTTGGCCGTTTACAATAGAATTAACAAATTACTGACAAGAAACTCTCAAAACCCAGAAAATTAGCCGAACACGTTAAAAATATCTAAAGCTGTCACCAAAACCATTAATATAATCAGAAGCACGAACCCGGCCTGCATCATCACATTCTTTGCCTTGCGGTTAATGGGCCTACCCGATACCAATTCGACAAAATAAAGCACGAAATGTCCTCCATCAAAAGGTAAAATCGGTAGAAGATTAAATATAGCAAGGTTCAGCGAAAAGAAAGCGATAAAAAGCATTAAATACCCAAAACCCCATCTGGCCATGTCTCCAGCCATCTGTCCGATTCTGAGCGGACCGCCCATCGCCTTCATCGACGCATTCCCGGTTACAAGTTGTTTAAGGAAACCTAATATTGCAATAGTCATTTGTCGGAACGAACCAGCTCCGCGGCCTACCGCTTTGAGAAAGGAGATCTTAGACTCTTCATAATATTGCCCTATTCCAATTGCCCCAACTTCAATAACCTCAAGTTTTTCTCCACCTGAAGCAATATCAATAGATTCCGGAGTAATAAACGCCGACCGTTCCACTCCGTCCTGATTCCATACAAATTCAGCTTCGCGCCCTAGGCTATTGCGAATTCTATTCGCAAGCTCACTGTATGAAATTACTACAGTATCATTAATTGACTCAATATAGGCTCCCTTTCTAATTCCGGCTTTCCATGCCGGGCCGTCGTGCTTTACATCTCCAATTACCGGCGGAACCCCCAGATAAAGCCCTACAGTGTACCTGTCGGCATCTTCGTTATATTCCGGTGTTGCCGTAACAAAAAGAGTGTCCACCTTTCTAAGAATCTTAAAAGTGAGCTCTTTCTCTTCATTTTGTTTTACAAAATGTGAAATATCTTTATCAAATGTCAAAGATTTTCCGTTTACTTCAAGGATTCTGTCTCCCCTTTCAAAACCTGCTTGCATGGCTGGGGAACTCAGAATTACTTTCTCCACTATCGACGAAGGGACAGGGTTAATAACACCCTGAATCGATACGCTTCCAATATAAATAATAAGACTCAGCACTGCATTCATAATGGGGCCGGCGACAACTATCTGCATTTTCTGGAATGGAGTCTTGGCCCTAAAGGTACGGTATTCCGGTATATCCTCTTCTATTATTTCACCAGCATCTTTCTTTTTTTCATCATCTTTTTTGTCATCCTCATCCTCCGAATCACCGGCAAATTTTACATAGCCGCCAAACGGCACGGCGGAAATGGCATACTCGGTCTCACCGAATTTCTTCTTGATCAACTTAGGCCCAAACCCCAGGGAGAAAGTGACGACATAAACATTATTAAGCTTGCCCACAATAAAATGTCCAAACTCATGTATAAGCACAACCACACTCAAAACAAATAAAAACGCCGCAATAGTAAGTAACATACATCCTCCATTATATAAAAATAGCTTCATTGTGCCGGCTGGCAAGGAAATCTCTCGTCCACCTGTCAGCTTCGAGCACATCATCAATACTATCAATAGTCTCAAGACGATGCGCTGAAAGCGCTTCCTCTATCCAGTCTATTATCGTCAGAAATTCAATCTTTCCTGACAAAAAAGATTCAACAGCGATTTCATCAGCGGCATTGAGAACAGTCGTGGCCGTACCCCCCATTCGGGCAGCCTTCATCGCTAAATCAAAAGCCGGAAACCGTTTTTTATCAAATTCTATAAACTCCAGGTTCCCCAAATCTCCAAGTTTCAGTTCCTCCCATGGGAATTCCTTTACAACGGGATAATAAAGGGCATTCATAATGGGAAGCTTCATATCGGCTGGCGCCATATGAGCCGACAGTGATCCATCCCTCATGCGAACCAGCGAATGCACAATTGACTGAGGATGAATCACAACTCCGATTCTCTCGTAAGGAAATCCAAATAACCAGTGAGCTTCAATAACTTCCAGCCCCTTATTTAGAAGAAGCGCTGAATCCACAGTGACCTTCTTCCCCATATTCCAGGTTGGGTGACTTAGAACATCCTCTATCGCCACATTCTTTAGAGAGACCGGCTGCCTGTTGTAAAACGGACCGCCGGAAGCGGTCAATATTATATCTTCTATTTCACTGCTAACACCGGAGAGAAGCCTTAATAACGAAAAATGTTCACTATCAACAGGAATTATCCTATCAAGGATATCGGCTGTCTCCCGCTTAAGTATTTCTCCGGCCGTAACGAGTGTCTCCTTATTAGCAAGCGCTACTTTACTCCCAGCTTCCAACGAAACAAAGGTAGGAACAAGTCCTGAAATCCCCACCATGGCATTAACCACAATGTCAGCTGAAGCCTCTGACAATAACTCTGTTATTCCCTCCTGTCCGTATCCGGCAGCGCGTTCTTTCAAGTGTGAATCATTCTTGACAAGCGTCGCAAGCGCTTTTTCACTCCCAAGCGCGAAAGCTGCTTGTTTGAAAAGAGAAAGCTGCTTCTCAAACTCTTGCACATTGCTGCCCGCGACCAGACCGACAACTTCAAATTCATTGTCAGGCTGGCTTCTTATTACCCCAACAGTCGCCCTACCTATTGAGCCGGTCGATCCAAGTATAACCACAGTTTTCAACACTATATCCTATCTTAGCCATCGATTATAAAATATTTTAAAATATAGTATATTACGGGAGCATTAAACAGAATAGAATCGAAGCGGTCGAGAACTCCTCCATGACCCGGAATAGTATTCGACGAGTCTTTTATTCTAACATCTCTTTTTATCATCGATTCCACAAGATCACCAAGTTGGCCAAATACGGAAGCGACAAGAGCCAGTCCAACAGCTTCCCATATATTCAAAAATGAAAAAATATATTCTCTGGCAACCAGAATTCCGATTATTGAAAGCAGTATTCCGCCAATCGCTCCTTCAACTGTCTTGCCGGGTGATATGCTGGGAAATAACTTATGCTTTCCAGCTATCATTCCAACCGTATAGGCGCCTGTGTCGTAACACCAGGTTAATATAAAAACCATAATAACAAAAAGAAAACCACTTCCGTAATCAAGATTTATCAGAATTGGTAATTCTCTCAGCCTTACGAGAAAACTTCCCAGCCAACCGACATACAATATTCCGAAAAGTGTTATTGAAATATGATAAAGCGCAAATCCCCTTTTTCTCCTGACAAGTTCACTTATCATAATAGCTAGAAAAATAACAACAAAAAAAAGATTGGTATACCTTCCACTAAAAAAGAATATATATAGCGGAAGCAAAGTGCCGCCTGATATTCCAATAAATTTAAAAGGTTTAAGACCCTTGGGTTCCACCATCCTGAAAAATTCCCAGAGACCGGCAAGAATCAGCATAGTTACCAGAGTAAGAAAATATACACCCCCTCTTCTGGCTATTACCACTATACATGGGACAAAAATTACCGCAATAATAACTCTTTTTATTATCGACCGTATTTTCCCTGAGTGATCGGGGCTATTCTGTTTTGTTTTCTCATTTTCAGACATAATAGATTACTCGGTTTCAATTCTCCCAAATCTTCGTTCGCGTCCAAGGTATTTTCGAATCGCGCTAATTAATTGTTTTTCTCTAAAGTCCGGCCAGAATAGGTCGGTTACAACAATCTCGGTGTAGGCAAGTTGCCATAGCAGAAAATTGCTTATTCTAAATTCACCACCAGTTCTAATAAGAAGGTCGGGGTCACAGAATTGGGGTGAATAGAGATAATCCGAAAAGAGTTTTTCATCAATCGCCTCAATCTCTAGATTACCACTCTTTATATCGCTGGCTATCTTTCTTACACTATCAATAATCTCCGCTCTTCCACTGTAACTCAAACAGAGATTTAGAATAGTACCTGTATTTCCAGAGAGTTTCTTTATTGCATCATCAAGAACTCTTCGAGTAACATCCGGCAACATATCAAGCCTTCCCATAGCCTCTAA